>DALYHZ010000305.1:1845-2505 GCA_031970635.1 Methylococcaceae bacterium
GCAACCATCGCATCTTCATCAATCCACGGGTCAAATCCAGTTGATTTTAGTGTTTGAGAAAATTCTCTTACAAATGATTTATTAAGACTTTTATGGCTCATAAAAATTCTTTTTGGCATAGACGATTGAACCTCTTTATTTGTAATAATAAATTGCACAACTAATTCTTTTCTAATTTGATTAAAGTGGAGAAATTCCTCAATATCAATTTCTATGGTCGGTTCAACGTTTCCTTTTAACCAATCTGGACGTTCTAAATTTTGTTCTTGAAGTTCAAGAAATAATTCATCTAATTCGACAACCCAATGTTCGTTTTTACAATAAATCCATTTCGTATCTGCTTTCTCAAGTCCACGTTCTAGCATTCGCAGAACATTGCGCTTCTTAATAGATGAATCACCGCTGAAAATTATAAACAAACCGCCCTCGGAATAATCATCAAATAATGGTCTTGAACTAATGCTCCAAATGATACTTCCCGCTAAAGAAAATGTTCCATGTAAAAAAATCCCGTATTTATTACTCATACATTGTCATTCCTCAATTCTCCCAAATTTCACTTTAGTTATCCTTTTCTACAAATTGAATCGCATGCAAACGAGTATACGCGCCATTTTTTGCCAATAATTCGCTATGCGTACCTTGTTCAACAATGCGTCC
>DALYHZ010000306.1:0-2487 GCA_031970635.1 Methylococcaceae bacterium
GTCTTGTACTATCAACCGCAAATAGAATTAAAAACAGGAAAATTGGTTGCGTTAGAAGCCTTAGTGCGCTGGCAACACCCTGAAAAAGGCATTATTTTACCCAGCGAGTTTATTCCAATGGCAGAAGAGAGTGGACTGATTGTAATGCTCGGTGAATGGGTCATGCGTCGTGCATGTCAGCAGATTAAACAATGGCTAGCAAAAGGATTTCAAGTGCCTTTAATTGCCATTAACGTCTCAGCAATTCAACTTAATCGTGGTAATTTGCTTACAACCATTCAAACCGCTTTACGCGATTATGAAATTTTGCCACATTGGTTAGAACTTGAAATTACAGAAAGTTCGGTAATGTCGGATTTGACCGAAGCTGCAAGAATTTTAGCGCAACTTAAAGCCTTAGGTTTTCGTTTATCTATCGATGACTTTGGAACAGGTTATTCTTCAATGTCTTATTTGCAACAGCTCAATGTAGATAAATTAAAAATTGATAATTCTTTTGTACAAACAATGACACAAGACGCAGGAAAGGAAGCCATTGTGCGTGCAGTTATTGCATTAGGACATAGCCTTGATTTAGATGTTATCGCAGAAGGTGTTGAAAATAATGAACAAATGGAAACATTGCGAAAGCTACATTGCGATATGATACAAGGCTATGTCATTAACAAGGCATTACCACCAGCAGATCTTGAACCTTTTTTCGAAAAACGAGAAATTACAGCTAAGACTGATTTTTATTAAAACGAATCCGATTACTGCTGCGAACGAACTAAGCGCAGATAATTCCCATCATATTTAATGCGAAGATAATTATCATAACCTTGGTCAAAATTCACATACCACGCATGATTAGTAAATCCTGCAAAAGGCGAAGATGTCCAAAAAGCTTTTGATAATGTATTTGGAAATACTTCTGCATTAACCGCTGGATTAACACATCGTTCTTCGATAAGACTTCTTAGTTCATTGATAGTTGGCAAACGCCAATCGCTATAACCTTCAAACCCCGTATTTTTATTAAGCGTTTGTACATATTCAAACGCCTGTTCCCATGAAAAAGTCTTCGCTCTTCCCGTGCACGACGAACCGGTTTGCCCTTCGCTACATTTTTTCCACATCAATCCTGTTTTATTATCAATCACTGTACCAAGTGTATTAGGGCTAAAACGCTCTGTTGGTGTTGTCGCAGGAATCGTTGTTTGACATGTTTGTGCGTAGGCATTAGCCGTTAATGTAAAAGTTAAAATCAGTGTTAATAAATTTTTATTCATGTTTTGTTTACTCTTAGAATTGGAAAATTGTTATTTTTACCACATCATTTTAGGACTAAAAGACGGCTGCATACATTTCATTTTTTATACAAAAACATTTTGACACGTCGCAATTACCATCGTAGAGTTTTCAAAAAATACACATGTTCAGTAAGATGAGGTTTAGCAATGGAATTTTTTACAGATTTTGATAAAGCCGTTATGTTGGCAATGACAATTGTTGTTTGCTTAAAATATGCCCTTAATCCGCATGCGTGACTAAAGCTATGCCATTTTTTCAAAAATTATTTTGTGTAATTGTGATAGGAATTGGCAGCATATTGCTAGCAGGTTGCGCTACAAGTAACAAAAAGGATTATGGCAATAGTATGCAAAGTATCGGTGGCAAAGCGCAAGAATTAGGAGAACAGTGGACAGAGGGAGAAGAACTCATTGGCGAAGGAAATAAACTTGTTAAACAAAGTATGATGGATAAAGCAAAAGGTGAAAATATGATAAAAAAAGGGATGCAAATGCAAGCTGAAAGCGAAAGAATGTTTAAGGAGACCTATCAACGCATTTATCAAAATTCACCAAACAGATGAGACAATTTTTAGTCGAAAATATGAAAAAACCCTCATAATCGTAGGATTGTGAGGGTTTTTAGTGTTGGAGCTGGAGATGGGACTCGAACCCGCGACCGGCTGATTACAAATCAGCTGCTCTACCAACTGAGCTACACCAGCAATATGTGTTAAATTATACACATAAAATTATTTTTAGCTACAGTTACGAATGAATTCAAATTATTTTCTGCATATTTCAAGCCAAACACAACGACTTGAAATAGTAATAAATTCAAAAATTACAAAAAGTTATCCTATCTCGACTGCCAAAAATGGTTTAGGCGAAATTAAAGGCAGCGAATGCACTCCTTGCGGTTGGCATCGCATTCGAGCCAAAATCGGTGACACTCAACCTTTGCATAGTGTTTTTGTGGCGCGACGACCCACAGGCGAAATTTATAATACCGAATTGGCGGCAACTTATCCGCACAGAGATTGGATTTTAACGCGCATTTTATGGCTGGACGGTTTGGAAGCCGGTAAAAATCGTTATGGCAACGTTCATACCGGCTCACGTTATATTTATATTCACGGTTGCCCAGATGAATTGATAACCGGACAACCTGCGTCTCATGGTTGTATTCGGATGAAAAATGCCTACGTTTTAGATT
>DALYHZ010000307.1:0-2482 GCA_031970635.1 Methylococcaceae bacterium
AATAAACGCCCTGTGATGTCGGATTTGCGTGATTCAGGCGCGATTGAACAAGATGCCGATTTAATTTTATTTATTTACCGTGACGAGGTTTACAATGAAAATAGTCCTGATAAAGGCACGGCAGAACTGATTATTGGCAAACAACGAAATGGTCCACTTGGAACAGTGCGATTGATGTTCCAAGGACAATATTCACGTTTTCAAAATTGTGCAAATCCTAGCCATTACAGTTCTTTCAGTGACGAATAGACTTTTTTACTTTGAACCTTTTAACCAACGAGTTGAATAAAAATGACATTACCCATTTATGATTACGCAGTATTAACTGACGAAGAATGTGACGCACTCATTGAGAAAGCGAAAGTGCAATTAGGCGAGCGGTGCGTAATTTTAGGTCATCATTACCAACGCAACGAAGTGTTTAAACATGCTGATTTTTCGGGCGATTCACTAAAACTTTCCAAAGATGCCGCGCAATCGACTGCTGAATATATCGTGTTTTGTGGTGTGCATTTTATGGCAGAAGTCGCTGATATTTTGTCAAGACCTGAGCAAATTGCGATTCTGCCCGATTTAGCCGCTGGATGTTCAATGGCGGATATGGCGAATTTGATGAAAGTACAAAAATCTTGGAATGAATTAGCACAAGTTTTAGACGTAGAAAATGAGGTTACGCCTGTTACTTACATCAATTCTGCGGCAGATTTAAAAGCCTTTTGCGGTGAACATGGTGGCATTGTTTGTACGTCATCGAACGCACAAAAAATTCTGGAATGGAGTTTTGCCCGACGCGAAAAAGTGTTGTTTTTCCCTGACCAACATTTAGGTCGCAACACGGCGTACCGTATGGGAATTGGTTTAGATGAAATGGTCGTTTGGGATTTCACCAAACCAATGGGCGGTTTAACGGTTGAGCAAATCAAAAATGCCAAAATGATTTTGTGGGACGGTTTTTGCTCTGTACATCAAATGTTTAAACCGGAACACATTGATAATTATCTTGCCCAATATCCTGAAACGAAAGTAATTGTTCATCCTGAATGCTGTTTTGAAGTGTGTCAAAAAGCCGATTATGTCGGTTCAACAGAATTTATCTTGAAAACTGTGCGAGCGGCAGAAGCGGGAACGCGTTGGCTAGTTGGAACCGAACTGAATTTAGTTAATCGGTTAAGCGAAGAATGCACAGATAAAACGGTGCAATTTATGTCCCCGATGTTGTGCATGTGTTCGACGATGTTTAGAACTGACCCACAACATTTAGCATGGATATTAGATAATTTAGTTGCCGGTTATGTGGTAAATCAAATTTCAGTCCCCGAAAAAGACGCGCGTTTAGCTAAAGAAGCCTTAAATGCGATGCTCACCGTAGTGTAATTCCTCAGTTTTGTCGGGTAGTGATTTATCCCTATCCGACAAATATAAAATGTGACGTATGTCACGCTCTTGATTATATTTTGGGCTATAATTAAACATCTTTTTCGTTTAATTTTTGGTCACAACGTGTCAACAAATCAAAAAACTATCACTTTCCAAGAACTCATTTTAGCTTTGCAAACGTATTGGGCAAAGCAAGGTTGCGTGATTTTGCAACCGTTAGATTTAGAAGTCGGCGCAGGCACTTTTCATCCTGCCACTTTTTTACGCGCTATCGGTCCTGAACCTTGGAATGCGGCGTATGTTCAACCTTCACGTCGTCCAACAGACGGACGTTTTGGCGAAAACCCAAACCGTCTGCAACATTACTACCAATTTCAAGTCATTCTCAAACCTTCACCTGCAAATATTCAGGAATTGTATTTAGGTTCGCTGGAAATGCTTGGTTTTGATTTGCTTGAGCATGATATTCGTTTTGTCGAAGATAACTGGGAATCGCCGACGCTTGGCGCGTGTGGCTTAGGTTGGGAAGTGTGGCTTAATGGTATGGAAGTCACGCAATTTACTTATTTCCAACAAGTCGGTGGTTTGGAATGTCGCCCCGTTTCAGGTGAGATTACTTACGGTTTAGAACGTCTAGCGATGTATTTGCAAGGCAAAAATAGTGTTTATGATTTGATTTGGACAGAAACGCCACATGGCGTGGTGACTTACGGCGATGTGTTTCATCAAAACGAAGTCGAAATGTCAGCGTTTAATTTTGACCATGCAAAAGTGGATTTCCTGTTTGAGTGTTTCAACACCTATGAACAAGAATGTCAAAAACTGATTGCTGCTGATTTGCCGTTACCTGCGTATGAAATGGTACTGAAAGCCTCACACACGTTTAATTTACTTGATGCACGTCATGCAATTTCTGTCACAGAACGTCAACGTTATATTTTGCGCGTTCGTACGCTTTCTCGCGCAGTTGCTGAAGCCTATTATGCACGCCGCGAAGCCTTAGGATTTCCGATGTTAAACACGCAAGGAGCAAACTAATGACAACCCAACATTTATTATTCGAACTCGGCTCAGAAGAATTACCGCCAAAAACATTATTAAGACT
>DALYHZ010000308.1:0-2478 GCA_031970635.1 Methylococcaceae bacterium
CATTCAAACTCTTCAGTTGCCGCAATAATTTTCATGTCATTAGGCAATGATGAAGTCATTTCATATTCGACTTCATTATTTTCTTCAATACAGATAATGCCTTGTGGTTTACAGTCTAAAAACAAACTCAGTTGCGTTAGAATTCCCGAAGCAAATTCGTGCATCGATTGAATTCTAAAAAGCGAATCGGAACTGTGTAAAATTCTTTCCAAGCCAAATCGTGTTTTATTAAGCGACATAATCGTTTCATAAGCACGCAAGGAAGCAATGACGGCGGTGAATAGTTTTTGTGAGGTCAGTTCATTTTTTGCTTTATAGTCGTTGATGTCGTAATCAACAATCACGCGCTCTTCAGGATCCTGTGCCCTGTTCGTAAAATGATTCGCACATCATGGTTATTAAATTCATTACGAATCGTTTTAACCAATTGTAGTCCTGCGTCTTCAGTTTCCATTACAACATCAAGCAATATCACCGCAATATTTTCTTCGCGTGCCAAAATATTTCGAGCCTCAGTTGCAGAATACGCACTCAGTAATTCAACTGGACGATTTTTAAAAATCATTTTATTTAAAATCAAACGAGAGACGGCGTGAACATCCACATCATCATCAATAACTAATATACGCCAAGGTTTTGAATGCAAATTTGTGACAGGTTTAGCCATGACAGCCGTGTTACTTTTTAAATTAAGAGGTTTTTTTTCAGTCATTTCACGTTTACCAAAATTAAATTTATTCGCCCGCATTTAAGCATCGTGCAAAATTGAGAATAAATGTTGTGCCTTCACCTTCAACACTGTGAACTTGTATCGTACCTTTTAAGGTTTGATGCACGATGTTGTAAACCAAATTCAAACCCAAACCACTGCCACCGTTACCGCGTTGCGTGGTGAAAAATGGGTCGAAGATTTTATTTTGAATTTCGGCAGGAATGCCTTTGCCATCATCGCTGTAACGCAATTCTATTTTATCATCGGATAATTGTTGTATGCTCAAGCGGATTGTTCCGTCTTGTTCTGGGTCGTAAGCATGTCTTAGTGAATTCATCACAAAATTAGTCAAAACCTGTGATAAGGCACCCGGATAACCCAGTAACCATAAATCCGATGGACAATCTAATTTCACATTGATATGTGTTTTTTTCAGGGCAGGGCGCAAACTTAACAAAACTTCTTCAATATAGGTTTTTAAATTAAATTCGCGTTGATTGTCACTGGTTTGGTCAACGGCAACTTGTTTAAAACTTTGGATTAAATCTGCTGCGCGTTGGCAGTTAATCGTCATTAGCTGGGTTGACTGTTTAGCAGTGTCAAAATAAACTTCTAATTCTTCCCCGCCTAATTCCCCTTGTTGATAAAGGGTCATTACTTTTTCTGTTTCGGTATTTAAAAACGAGGCCGATGTTAATGTGATGCCAATGGGGGTATTGATTTCATGTGCAACGCCTGCAACTAAACTACCTAATGCAGCCATTTTTTCAGCTTGGACTAAACTTTCTTGCGTTTCTTGTAACAAAATAAGAGAACGTTCGGCTTCGTCTTTAGCAATCGATAATTGCTTGGTACGTTTTTGTACTTGATTTTCAAGTTGGGCTTGCTGAACATGTAATTCATCAAACGCGGATTTCAAGCGTTCTGTCATCAGATTGAATGCGTTAGCCAATGCTGCAATTTCGCTGTCGCCGGAAACAACGGCAGAAACGGTGTAATTACCGTTGATGATTTGGTGTGTGACATCGCAAAGTTTATCAATCGGTTTGACGATTTTTCGACCAGATAAAATTGCAATAAAGACGGCAAACACAATCAAGCCTAGCGTAATCCATGCAACGCGCCATTGTAGTTTGTTCAAAGTAGCAAAGGCTTCGGCTTGATCCAAATGCGCCATAATGCAACCGCCGCCCACTTCAGGAACAAAACGAAAACTGTGAATAATTTGTACATTACGGCGATCCACATCGAGCATTTCTGCATTGCCCATCATCAAACAATGGTGCATGGCGTGATCGTTTGATACTTCACTGGGACTATTTGTATCAAGCAACCGTGGTTGTGTAATAAAAAAACCGTTTGAATCCATGATGAACACATCGCCAGACGCGCCCAAACTTGGATCACTTACAAAAATTTGTTGAATTGCATTCATGGGAAACGTGATGACTAATTGATCACCATTGTTTTCGTTATGCGTTGTAATGTAATAAACACGTTGTTTATCTTTGGCTGGTGCGCTAAACCCAACTAATTGTTTTGCTTGAAATGGCATCAGGTCTGAACTTGATAATACCGAGTGACCAACCGTAATTTCATTGCCATTAACTTGTGTTAACTTTGCACTTAATGCTTGTTCATTGTTGATAAAAATTTGTAACGCTTGTTTTAAACAATTATCTATTTTAGTTTTATCTCGTATTTCACATTGTGTTGAAAGATGTTCAATAAAATGGGCTGCACGCTCATTGGTATTTTTAAGCATG
>DALYHZ010000309.1:0-2459 GCA_031970635.1 Methylococcaceae bacterium
ATGAATACTTTCGGCAGTCATTCCCGCCCATTTCCCCGTGACACCGGCTTGTCCTAAAGCCAATGCGGCGGCAAAAGGATTTTCTCCAGTTTGTAACCCAAACCATGTTCTAAAAGGTGTTGTCTTCCCGTCAATGTGCTGTATTTGCTCCGTTAACAAGCCGTAAGGATAGTGTTGATGAGCAAGTGCTTCAAGCACAACCGTATTCACTTGAGCCAAATAATCCGTAAAAGATAATTCACTACGCGGATGACTACGCAAAGCGACAGGATTAACAAAATAGCCGACCAAATCAGCAAATTCACGTTTGGGTCTACCTAATATTGGCGAACCGATAATTAAATCTAACTGACCGCTGTAACGATATAACAATGTTTTAAAAATACTTAACAACAACGTATACAACGTGGTGTGATTAACAACAGCCAGATATTTGAGTTCATTTAATATTTCCGGCGCAATATTTAGTCTCTCAACACCACTACTGTGAGTTGATGAATTTATTTGTATTTTTTCATCAGGCAATTCTAGGTGAGGTATTTCACCAGATAATTGTTGATGCCAATATTCACAATCCTGTTTTGCAACAAAACTGCTCAAATAATTTTGTTGCCAAACAACAAAATCACGATAACTTAAAGTTAATGCTGATAACTTAGGTTCTTGCCCATTTTTTTGTGCTAAATAGAACGCTTGTAAATCATTTAGTAAAAGATGTAACGATCGAAAATCAACGATTAAATGATGAGCGCAAAATGCCAACACCACATCATCACCGCTACAACTAAAAATTCCACAACGCAGTAGTGATTCTTGTTGTAAATTGAATGGTTTATTAACAAAAGCCTGCAAACGCATCAAGCGTTCAGCATAGTTAACACACGCCTCACGTTCAATTTGTGGCTTTACGTCTAACATCAAACAAACGGGGTGATTTTCTGCATCTAATTCAAACCCGCAATGTAATTGAGTATGGCGTTGATACAATTTAGCCAAAGCGATAAGTAACACGTCATAATCCAAATCGCCATCTATCTGTAAGGCAATTGGCATGTGATAGAGCGCATTGCCTGCTTGTATTTTTGTTTTAGTCCACAATGCCAATTGATTGTAAGACATGCTTACACTTGCTTTTGCGTTAGTGTCTGCTTGTGGAGATTTAACTTCTTTAATATGTCTAAACAAATTAAGTGCTGTTAACGCACAGTCTAACAAAGTTGTATTACCCAGCAGATTGATGAGTGGCATGTCAATGTGCAATAACTCATCAATAAAATATTTCATTTCTACCGCTTTCAACGAATCTATGCCTAAACTCGTCAACGCATGATTTGCACTGATACTATCAACAGTTAATCCAGCCAATGTAGCCGCTTTGAGGATAAGATGCTCCAACAATAGATTAGTAGCATCTGTCTCATTCATTGATAACAAAGCTACATTTAACAAACGTCTTTCACCAGCACTTTTATCTGTTGTAACTGATTTTACTGACGATACCGTACTTACTGTTTGGGGCGTATCAACAGCAACAAATTTAAAACCTTGTTGTAAAAAAAGTTCTTTGCAAGCATTGCGACGCAGTTTACCGCTGCTGGTTTTTAAAATAGCTCCTGGCTTAAGTAAAAATATACCGGTAGCTTGTATGCCACATTCTTCGGTTAATCGTATGCGAATAGCTGCAAAATCCCTTAAATAATCACTTTTCCTAATTTGGTTGCGTTTTAATTCAGCCAATATAATCAATTTTTCACCACCGTCCTCCTCAATTGCAAATGCAACGGTTGAAGCAGGATTTAATATGGTGGAAGCGGATTCAACGGCTTGTTCTAAATCTTGAGGAAAATAATTACGCCCGCGAATAATGATAAGGTCTTTCAAACGTCCAGAAACAAATAATTCACCATTATTTAAAAATCCCAAATCGCCCGTACGTAACCAACGCTGACCATTTAATTTTGTAATAAAAGTTTTACTGCTTTCGTTCGGGTTTTTCCAATACCCTTGGGCAATACTTGCACCACTTAGCCAAATTTCTCCAATTCGATTATCTTCACAATTCAAATCATTATCTAAGTTAACGATACGCAAATCCTGCCCTAATTCCGTATCGACGGTGCCACAACTCACTAAATGTCTAGCATTTGGATAATCGTCATCAACTGGATTAACAATACGCTGTTCTAAACATGTCTTATCAAATGCGCTGATACGAGGAAAATCGTGTTTATTCGCGCCTGTTGCTAAAAGTGTGGTCTCTGCTAAACCATAACAAGGATAAAATGCGCGGCTTTGAAAACCATAAGGTGTAAAAATTTGAGTAAATCGCTGTAATGTCAACGGATTGATCGTTTCTGCTCCGTTAAATGCTACTTGCCAATAACTAAGATCAATACCATTTAGTTCATTGTCTCCGATTTTTTGCACACACAAGTCATAGGCAAAATTGGGTCCACCAC
>DALYHZ010000310.1:0-2427 GCA_031970635.1 Methylococcaceae bacterium
ACCCGCGCTCAGTATTAACTGGGGACCTTGGGGTGAGGTGGGGATGGCAACTCGATTATCCGAGAATGCTAATAAACAGTGGCAAGCGCAAGGTATTTTTTCTCTCAGTACACAAAGTGCATTACAAACATTTCAGCCAATTTTACGAAAAAATGCGTCACAAGTGGCACTTATTCAAATTGATTGGATGCGATTTAGCCAAAATTATCCTTCTGCATTACTCCATGAATTCATTCGTGTTCAAACACCTCAAAAATTGGTAGAAAGTTTTGTTGAACAATTAAATAGCCAACCCGCTGAACAACAACGAAATTTTTTAAATGAATGGTTGCGTGAACAAGTTTGTGCCGTTTTGGAATTACCAAAATCTACGGCGATTGAATCTCGACAACGTTTGTTCGATTTTGGTTTGGATTCGTTAATGGCAGTTGAGTTAAAAAATCGCTTAGATAAAGCGACTTCAAAAAAATTACGTTCCACATTGATTTTTGATTACCCAACTTTAGAAACGTTAAGTCAACATTTAGCAGATCAGCTATTAAATGAACCGAAAAATCCACCATCCTCTATTAAGGAGACGCAAAAAGAACACGATTTGTTTCAACTCAATGAATTATTCGACGCATTGGAAAATATTTCTGATGATGATATTACGCAAAAATTTACACACTAGGAGTTATATCTATGATGCCAGATGAATGTGAAACCCGCGAAGGTCAGCTACAAAAAAATATCGTTCAAATAATGCAACAAGGCGGTTATTGGGATGCCATCATGAATGGTGATGCGTCGCTGGATAGAGTTAAAACTTTTTTAAAAACGTTAGCCGGTGAAATTCCTGCTATTGTAAATGAAATGCAAAAACCGAATGTATTTCCGATTTTTCCAGGACTTAATTATCAAGCGGTGCATGATAAAGTAAATTATTCATGGGCGGCGCAACTGGAAAGTGCTTTTGAAACTATTCGAGATGAAATTTTAAATCTTCCCACCGAATGTGGATTTTTAGGTTATGAAGGGGGATTGGCGGCAGAAAATATGTGGTCTGTGATTCCAATGTATTACATGGGAACACCGATTCATGATTTTCAAAAACATTGTCCAAAAACCGTCGAAATTGTCAAAAGTTTACCTAATCATTGTTTTGATTATCCTTGGGGCGATTGTCTATTTTCACGCCAAGCAGGTGGTTCGCATCTTATTGCACATTGCAGTATTGATGCGTTTCGATTACGCGCACATTTAGGTTTAGATGTTCCCGAAGGTTGTGAAATGCGTGTGAAAGATCAATTGTTACAATGGCGAAATGGCGAAGTTTTTATTTTCGAAGATTCATTTGAACATGAAGTGTGGAATCGAAGCGATAAACCTAGAACCGTTTTAATCATTGATTTTTGGCATCCTGATTTAACCGAAATTGAAAAAGAAGCGTTAATGGCAGGTTTTAGAAAATTTGAAATGCGGGCCTTAATGTGTCAATTCCGTTTAGGCGATCATCGAGAACGTTTTGAACCGCAATTATTGGCGGCATTTAAAGAAGAAGAACGCGATTTAGATTTAGCGCGTTATTGGCCAAATGCTAGTTGTTTAGCGTAATTTTTATTTATTTTTTTCAAAATCATTCATAAATTCTCATGGCAGAAGACACTTTATCACAACGAATGGCGCAATTTTCCGCTGTTAAATTAGCGTTATTGGCTGAACAATTAGGTCAGCAACGAGAAGTTATTCAATCCGAACCCATTGCAATAGTTGGTTTAGCGTGTCGTTTTCCTGGGGGAATTGATACACCAGAAAGTTATTGGCAAGCGTTGTGTGACGGTTTAGATGCGATGGAAGAGGTTCCTTCAGATCATTGGGATTCTCAAACGTATTTTTCTACTGAACTCAATCAAGCTGGAAAAATTTCTAGCCCTTGCGGTGGCTATTTGAAAAATGTATATGATTTTGATCCTCAATTTTTTGGAATTTCGCCGCGCGAGGCTTTATCGTTAGACCCGCAACAACGTTTGTTATTAGAAGTTGCATGGGAAGCGTTGGAAAATGCGGGACAATCTTCTGAAGAATTATTTAATAGCGCATCTGGTGTCTTTATCGGTGTCGGCGCGTTTGATCATGGACTTAAACTTTTAGGTGGTAATGAAACTGCAATTGATGCGTATTATGGTACAGGAAACGCATTTAGTGCGGCGGCAGGACGTTTGTCTTACACATTAGGTTTTACAGGTCCAAGTGTTGCAGTGGATACGGCATGTTCGTCATCATTAACAGCCGTGCATTTGGCGTGTCAAAGTCTCAAGCAACGTGAATGCCGATTGGCATTAGCCGGTGGCGTAAATTTAATGTTGGCACCGGCATTGAGTATCAATTTTTCTCAAGCCGGCATGCTATCAAGTGATGGTCATTGCAAAACTTTTGATGCGTCGG
>DALYHZ010000311.1:0-2410 GCA_031970635.1 Methylococcaceae bacterium
TAGTAAATGCGTCAATTAGCTTGAAATTTTAATTATGAAAAAGATTTTTTATATTTTTGTTTTTTGGCTAACCGTCATTTCGTTTGCCATTGCAGATAATCCAGTTGCGAATATTCAAGTTAACACGGTAAACGCAAATTTCCCTATTCATTATCAGATTAACTTTAGCGTTCCAGCGGAACATCACGCTTATTTAGATAAAGGTGATGAACAAATGTTTATTCCCATCTCTTTTGATGTGAATGGCACCTTGGCAAACGCGGGATTAAAAGTTGATAAACTTGAAAAACCTGTTGGTATTTATGATGAAGCCGTTAAAGCTACGGTCTTGCGTGATACAGGTACATTTGATTTGGTTTTATCGGGGGTTGCGAATACACCAACCTTTCCACTTGCCATTAAATACCAGCTTTGCAATGACGTAACGCATCAATGTTTCCGACCACAAACCGTTTCGGTTGAATTGAAATTACCAACGCCTTCAGCGACAAAAGAAGTTGAACTAGTCAAAGACGACTCGGAAAGTTTCACAGATAAACTGCTCAATTTATTCAAAAACAATAAAGACAATGTCTTTATCATGTTTGGTTTAATGTTTATTGCTGGAATATTGTCTGTTGCGACACCTTGCGTTTATCCAATGCTACCGATTACATCGATGTTTATTGTCGGAAGGGCAAATGGCGTTGCAGCAAAAGAAAAACAACACGCGCTGGTTTATGTGGTCGGGATTGTTTTTACTTATATGCTACTTGGACTCGTCGCGGGCATGACAGGTGGAGCGTTTAATACCTTTATGCAATCGGGCTGGGTAAATTTGGTTTTTGCCTTATTTTTTACTTTTTTTGCCATCGCCTTACTGGGTTTTTATGAACTGGGTTTTATGCAAAATGAAGTTCATGAATTAGACCAACATTCGGCGCGTATTCAAGGTTTAACTGGCACATGGTTAATGGGCGCAGTGGCTGGACTTGTCATTTCGCCTTGTGTAGGACCGATTGTATTTGCGTTGTTATTGCAAGTTGCAGACAACATTGCCGATAAAGCCGCCGCATTAGCACTCCTCAATCAAACACTTTCTTTTACTGATAAATTCATGATTTCGCTACAAGGTAGCATCATGATGGCAGGATTTGGTTTAGGTGTCGTCTTACCCTTTTTCTTTGTCAGTGTCGTGAAATTTAAAAATTTCCCCCGTGCTGGTTATTGGATGAACAAAATCAAATATGCCTTCGGATTCCTGATTTTATATTTTGCTTATGCCTATTTAAACAAAGCGATGGGAGTGTTTGGTGTGGATTCGGAAACAACGTTAGTTTTAGCCATCGGCGCGTTATTTGTTTGGATTGCCGTTGTTCATTGCAATATATTGAGTTTATTACCTGTTGATGCTCAACCGAACCATAAGTTCAAACATTTTATGGGTGTTATGACCATGTTACTTGGCGTGTGGCTCGTTGTGATGAGTTTTGGACATTTACCTATTTTGAAAACCGCCATTAAAACAGCTTGTGCAGACGAATCCGCCACAGCAAATGCGGCTCCTTTAATTGAAAACGAAGCAGGGATTGCGTGGTATCGCAATTTTGAAGCTGCTCAAAAAATAGCACAACAAACGGGTAAACCTATTTTCATTGATTTTTATGCGAGCTGGTGTGCGAATTGTGTTGCCTTTAAAGAATCCACAAAAACAAATACCGCATTAAACGAAGCCTTACGCACAAGAGCCATTGCGGTAAAACTAGTTGATAAAGAACCTGAATTTGAAACCTTTCGTGAAAATCCCGCACACCGTCAATTAAAAATTGGCTTGCCGTATTTTGCGATTTTAACATCTGATGGTTCGGTTTTATGGTCAGGTACAGATTATCAAGCAACTGACAAAATGATTGCCGTTTTAAACGGTGGAATTTAATTTTTGGAAAATAATTATGAAAAAATACATTGTAATCAGTGCAAGTGCTATTTTAGGTTTAAGCACATTGCTCACTGCGCCAACGGCATCTGCAACCGAATTTATTGCCGCTCAACTCGGCGTATATCCAACTTGCACAGGATGTCATACCAGCCAAAATAATGCAGATAAAGGCAATTTAATGCCGGCGGCAAATACAGCCTATAGAAAAGATCTATTTGGTTTAACAGGCTTAAAAGCATTTTTAGCCGCTTCTGCTGCACCGGTAACACCAACATGTACTAATGGTCAGGTTTTAAATGCAACGCAAACAGCATGTATAACCCCTGTTCCAACATGCACTAATGGACAGGTTTTAAATGCAACGCAAACAGCATGTGTAACACCTGTTCCAACATGCACTAATGGACAGGTTTTAAATGTAACGCAAACAGCATGTGTAACCCCTGTTCCAACATGCACTAATGGACAGGTTTTAAATGCAACGCAAACAGC
>DALYHZ010000312.1:0-2387 GCA_031970635.1 Methylococcaceae bacterium
GGCACAACTGAAGCGATTAACTTAATTGCCAAAAGTTGGGGCATTCAAAACATTGGTAAAGACGACGAAATCGTGATTACTTGGCTAGAGCATCATGCCAACATTGTGCCGTGGCAACAGTTGTGCGAAGTTACTGGTGCAAAATTGCGTGTTGCACCGGTTGATGACAGCGGACAGGTTTTGCTTGATGAATACCAAAAGTTGCTTAATGCCAAAACAAAGTTAGTTTCGTTTACGCAAGTTTCTAACGCGCTGGGGACAATCACACCCGCGCATGAAATTATTGAAGCGGCGCACCGTGTCGGCGCGAAAGTGTTACTTGACGGCGCGCAATCCGTTTCGCATCTTGCCGCTGACGTGCAAAGTTTGGATTGTGATTGGCTGGTGTTTTCAGGTCATAAAATTTTTGCGCCCACAGGCATTGGTGTTGTTTACGGAAAAGCGGATGTGCTTGAAGCAACGCAACCTTGGCAAGGTGGCGGTAATATGATTGAAGATGTCACGTTTGAACACACTCGCTATCAACCTGCACCGGCAAAATTTGAAGCTGGAACAGGAAATATTGCCGATGCGGTGGGTTTAGGGGCTGCGCTTGAATATGTGCAAAAAATTGGTATTCAAAATATTGCCATTTATGAGCATGATTTATTGGCTTATGCCATGGACGCATTGCGCCGAATCAATGGTTTAACGCTTATTGGAACGGCAAAAGAAAAAACCAGTGTGTTGTCGTTTGTTTTAAAAGGACACAACACGCCTGAAGTCGGGGCGGCATTGAACAAAGTAGGCATTGCAGTTCGCGCTGGGCATCATTGCGCTCAACCGATTTTGCGGCGTTTTGGTTTGGAAGCTACCGTTCGACCTTCGCTTGCTTTTTATAACACGCACGATGAAGTTGACCATCTGGTTAGTTCGGTGCGGAAAATTAAAAGCGGTACACTCTAAAATAAATTAAACCGATTGGATTAACGCAATGTTAATCCAATCGCCAACTTTTAAATCTAATTATTCGATAGTCCTATCGAAATTCATCGTTTCATTTCCTTTCAAACTTTCTTTACCATTCAAAACAAAGATTCACCCCACACGAGGAAATAATACATCATGAGCCAAAGTCGCATCATGCCTGGTTTTCGACCGACAATTAGTTTTACGCTATTTTATTTAAGTTTGGTCGTCTTAATTCCACTCAGCACGTTAGTTTTTAAAAGTTTTGAATTAAGTTGGGCAGATTACACAGACATCATCACGCATAAACGGGTGGTAGCCGCATTTCGCGTCAGTTTTACAACCGCTTTAGGCGCGGCAATGGTGGCAAGTTTTTTTGGTTTTATTGTCGCGTGGGTACTTGTTCGTTATTCCTTTGTGGGTAAACGTTTTTTTCATGCGTTGATTGATTTACCTTTTGCGCTTCCTACGGCTGTCGCCGGTATTGTGCTGGCGACTATTTTTCAACCCAGCGGTTTTTTAGGTAAATTCCTGAAAGAAAATTTTGATTTGCAAATTGGGTTTAGACCGTTAGGCATTGTCGTTGCGTTGATTTTTATCAGTATCCCGTTTGTCGTGCGAACCGTTGAACCGGTATTACAAGAATTTGATTCACGCATGGAAGAAGCGGCTTCAAGTTTGGGCGCAACACGTTGGCAAGTTTTTACAAAAATTATTTTTCCTAACATTTTTCCCGCTTTACTTACCGGTTTTGCATTGGCATTTGCGCGAGGCGTGGGCGAATACGGTTCAGTCATTTTTATCGCAGGGAATATTCCTTATGTTTCAGAAATTGTGCCGCTGTTAATTATCACGAAATTAGAACAATACGACATGGCAGGCGCAACCGCGATTGCGCTGACCATGCTGGTGATTTCGTTTTTACTCTTATTTCTAATCAACTTGCTACAACATTGGGTACGGAAACGTTCAGGTCAAATTTAGGAGTTTATGATGAGTACAGCTATTTCAAAACGTGTGCATCCATTAACACTCGAAGATACGAACTGGGTGCGTTGGAGTTTGATTACAGTCGCCTTAGGGTTTGTGATTTTATTTTTATGTGTGCCATTACTATTAGTCATTATTCAAGCCTTTTCAAAAGGATTGGGGGCATATTTTTCAGCATTAAGTCAGCCGGATATGTTAGCGGCGATACGTTTAACGTTATTAACGGCGTTAATTACTGTGCCATTAAATACCATTTTTGGCGTAGCGGCGGCATGGGCAATTACCCGTTTTGAATTTCGTGGCAAAGATTTGTTAATTACGTTAATTGATTTGCCGTTCTCGGTATCACCGGTTATTTCAGGGTTAATTTTCGTGCTGGTATTTGGCGCACAAGGTTGGTTTGGAAGCTGGTTTGTTGAACACGATATTAAAATCATTTTCGCTGTACC
>DALYHZ010000313.1:0-2375 GCA_031970635.1 Methylococcaceae bacterium
TAATTAGTTTCAAAACTATCCGGTTCCACATCATATTCTTCTCGAACACGCGCCACGCATCGTTCAATGGTGTCAGCTTTATTGACTAACACATCATCCATAAATAGTTCCTTTTTTTTGAATATTGGCTAATAAGTTCGCACGGGAACGGTCGAAATCTAATTTTTCGTTCAAAACAAAGCATTCAAACAAATCCGCTTCTAGTTTATTCGCCCATAAACGATGACCCGTTTGTAAAATTTGGTATTGCATGACAGTTGAAGCCGCACGCATATCGAGTAAATCTATTTCGCATCCGACAACATTTGCTAAATCATTGGATATTTCCCAAAGTCGCAAAGGGTCTGCGTACCCCGCAACTAATACGGCTAAATCTAAATCACTGTTTGAATTTGCAGTACCACCAGCATGACTGCCAAAAAGATAAAGAGCTAAGGTGGTGGGAAACGCAGTTCGAATAATCAAAATTATCGATTGAACTAATGATTCGGAGAGGGTGACTGAAATCATAATTTAATTTTTCAAATCGACATTTATTTTGCTTGTAGGCTAATGTAACGCATTTTTTATATCACGATAAAAATTTTCGTGACTTCCGACGGCTAACAAATTCAGCGTCACAATTTCATCTTCATAGTTATAGCCCAACAACGTTAATTGATTATTCATGTGAAATTTATATACCCATAAAAAATTTAAATCGCCTTTCTTTTGGTCGCCGATATGAGGATTACTCATAACAATTTTTACGGCTTCGTCGAGTTCCTTTTTTTGTTTCGGTGTGAGTTTTTTCACCGCTTGTTTAAATTGACGAGTTTGTACAACTTCCATGTCAATCAAACGAATAAGGTTCAGTTTGTCCCGTTAAAACTTCATTTCGACCTTGCAAAGCGGCGTTAATAAACTCAAAACTTAAATCAGGATTTTCTTCGGCAATTTTGCCAATTTTTGCCCAATGGTTAATTTGATTATCAACACTGCGATGACAAATTTTTGCCTGTGAAATCGCCGCTTCGGCTAATGGTTCTGAAATAGTCACTGAAATCATAATTTAATTCTCCAAACCGACATTTGTTGTACTTTGTTTGTGTAACGCATTAGTTGAAATCACTGCTTACTCTAATACAAGGTAATGTGCAAAAGCCTGACTGACTTTTTGTTGTGCATTAAAATGAAAAACTTCGGCGACTAATTGCTGATTCACACTGCGATAATAAAGCGTGAGACTATTAACGCCAATCAAAGTATGGACTAATTCAAATTGTAAATTAGGGATTAAATCTAACGCAGTCTCCCAATAATTACCAACGGCTATTTTACCGCGTAGCGTTCCGCTAGTTTCATGCGTCAATTGAGTAATTTTAGGAGATGTCATTTCAAAATCATCCGCATAATGCGCCAAAATACGTTGTAAATCATGGCTATTCCATGAGTCTATCCAATCGGTGGCAAAATGTTTTACAAAATCTGCATTCATAATTTACTCTCAGTCGAAATTTCTTCAATGTCAGAATAAAGTGGTCAATTTTATACTCTATTAAAAAAGCTCAAACCACAAAAAATTGTGATTTGAGCTTTCCGTAGCTTTTAAAACCTACTTCAACCCAGCCAAAACCTTAGCGACCGTTTCCCCCATTGCCGAAGGCGTTGGGCTAATCGTTACGCCTAAATCACGCAACATAGCGACTTTTTCCGCCGCACTTTCACCCGCTGACGAAATAATCGCCCCTGCGTGACCCATCCGACGACCTTCTGGTGCAGTCAAACCTGCAATGTAGGCGACTACAGGTTTTTTCATGTTTTCTTTGGCAAACAAACCTGCTTCAACTTCTTGAGGTCCGCCAATTTCACCAATCATCAAAATGACTTTGGTTTCGTCGTCTTGCTCGAATTGTTCAAAAATATCACGGTGCGAACTGCCGTTAATCGGGTCGCCACCGATTCCGACTGAGGTTGAAATCCCAATTCCTAAACGGCGCATTTGGTCAGCGGCTTCATAGCCGAGTGTTCCCGAACGTCCGACAACGCCCACATTGCCACGCATATAAATATGACCTGGCATAATGCCAAGCATCGAACGTTCAGGGCTGATGGTTCCCGCGCAGTTTGGACCAGTTAAAACCATGCGTTTTTCTTTTGGAAAACGGTTTAAAAACGTTTTCACTTTCATCATGTCTTGCGTTGGAATGCCGTCCGTAATCGAAACGCAGTATTTAATGCCCGCGTCTGCCGCTTCCATAATCGAATCTGCCGCAAACGCAGGTGGTACGAAAACAATACTCGCTTCTGCGCCAGCTTGTTCAACCGCTTCTTTGACGGTATTGAAAACAGGACGGTCTAAATGTTTTTGTCCTCCTTTACCTGGTGTCACGCCG
>DALYHZ010000314.1:0-2362 GCA_031970635.1 Methylococcaceae bacterium
CATAGCGGTAACGCTGAACAGTTCCTGTTTTGGGATTGTAATGGATGACACTATCGCGTCCAGCCGTGCATAACCAAAGCGTTCCGGCATGTCCTGCTGAAATCGCACTGATATAATCTTCTGCGCCTTCACCAAAAGAAATACGCTGAAAAGTATTTGCGTGTTCATCAAATTTATAAAGCCCAGTTTTCGTACCTATCCAAAGAACCTCATCGTTTGATTTATAAAGACTATAAACAACATCATTGCCCAAGGTATTTTTAAGATGTGCATCAGGGTGTAATGTTTTAATAATTTTTCGGGTGGTCATATCCACCAAATGCACACCACCAACGTAACCCGCTACCCAAAGGTGCGTGTCGTCGTCACTGACAATGCTCGTAACACTGTTGCTGATATTGTCACCGAAATCTTGCAAGATGCTAAAACCTTTACTGGAAAGATTTAAGCGTGTCACACCGTCAGAAATTGAACTAATCCACAAAATACCTTGTCGGTCTTGCATAAAAGTCCAAATATCTTGTGTCGAATGACTTTTCGAATTTATCGGACGGTGTTTATAGCTAATAAATTGTTTGTGTTTATCATCCCACCGCGCCAAACCATTAGATACACTGCCAACCCAAATTGCGCCATCTTTATCTTCCAAAATGGAAAAAATCCGTTGCGAATTAAATTCGGGCGTATTGGGTAGTAATTTCCTTTCAGACCAGTCGGTATTCATTTTCCAGACAACCATTCCCCCTTCCGTGCCTATCCATAGTTGTTGTTTTTTATCGATAAGTAACGAACTGGGGGCGTTAAGTTGTGGACTATTTTTTTCATTGCTATCAATACGATAATGTTTGAAAGTAGTTCCATCGGCAGATAAATAATCTAAGCCTGAAAGCCATAAGCCAATCCAAACGCCGCCTTGCGAATCAACAGCAAGGGAATTAACGTTGTTGTTGGCTAAACTGTTGGCAGTTTCAATGTTATGAATATATTGTTCAAATTTACCGGTTTTAGGTGAGAAGTGTTGTAAACCGCCTCGCGTGCCAATCCACATGCCATCATGATGATCGGAGACAATAACGCGAATGTATCGAAATAAATCTACACCTGATGCGGGTGTGAAGGTGGTGAAATCATTTGATGTTGGATTAAAACGAGCTAAACCATCGGATGTACCAATCCAAATATTTTCGTCACTATCTTCAAACAATGACACAACATTGTTACTGGGTAATGAGTGTGAATCATTTGGTAAATACTTAAAGCCCACTGTTCGATAGCCATCAAAACGAAATAAACCGTTTCGCGTTCCCATCCAAATGAAACCTTGTTTATCTTGCAAAAAACTTTGAACTAATCTCCCTCCTAACACTGTGTCATCTAATTTTTCAAAACGTGGTGTTTCTACAGGCGCGGCAAATAATGACGATCCTGTTATCACGCTTATCACTATGAAAATTAAGATGAGATAGCGTGTCATAGAAAATGGAATCGTTTGGGCATTTTAAAAATCTGTAGACAACATGACGCTAATACTGGTTGGCGCACCAATATAGTAACTTGGCGCATTACCGCCTACGCCAAGCGCGCGATTAGTAAATGCACTGCCGCTACTTGAACTTAAATTCAAATATTTTTGATTTAACAAGTTATAAACATTCATTCGTATGCTAGGGTTTTTAAACCATTCCGTTGATGGAAAACGATACCCCGCATCAAAACTTACCAGCGTGTAACCGTTTATCGATTCGTCATTGACCAGCGTAGAATAACGTTTTCCCGTATATTTTGCTGATAAATTTGCAGACCAATCATTATATTTATATTGTAGTGACAATCCAGACATCCAAGCCGGTGTATCAGGAAAGGCTTTGCCAGCTGTCGCCTCAAACGTATTAGCACCTGTTCGAAGATTTTGATTCATACGGCTATCGGTGAATGTGAAAGAACCATAAATCTGCCAATCCGGCAAAAATCGCCATGCGGATTCAAACTCGACACCTTTAGTTGTGGAATTTCCAACATTGTAATTGGTGCTGAAATTATTGACAGGGTCATAAGCGGCGGCAATCCGGTTTCGATAATCGATATAAAACAGCGTACCAGAAAAAGACAAATTTTTTCCCACATAACGATAGCCTAAATCCCAATTTGTCGAAGATTCTTTGCCAATGTTGACAGGGTTTATGCTGTATCCGGTGAATTGTCCATTTGAATTAAAACTACCACCCGTTAATAAACCGTAATATGAAAAATCAGACGGGGCTTTGAAGTTTTCTGCGCGATTAACAAATATTTGTTGAGGTAACCTTACTTATTTAACTTAATAGAAATATAAAGCAAATGTTGGAAAACAAAGGATTAAAAC
>DALYHZ010000315.1:0-2347 GCA_031970635.1 Methylococcaceae bacterium
AGCAAAATACCGGTGACAAATTGATTCACTAAAACAAGTAATGCCAGTGAGCCGAAGAAATACCAAAAGTTAAAGTTTTTTGGCGCGTAGTAATGCGCCATGTGTTCATTCCAAACTTGTGCTAATGGGAAACGTTCAAGTACCCAATTACCGCACATTCTTAGACGGGAAGGTTTTAGATTCATGCGCTTTTTTCCTCTTCACCAACGATAATTAACGTATCCGTGACATAACGATAAGGGGGAATTTCTAAATTTGTCGGTGCAGGCACGCCTTTATAAACACGTCCGGCTAAATCAAACCACGAGCCATGACATGGACAGAAAAAGCCTCCTTTCCAATCTGCTCCCAAATCGTGCGGCGCAACTTCTGGACGAAATGTTGGTGAACAACCTAAGTGCGTACATAAACCAACGGCGACAAAAATTTCGGGTTTTAATGAACGCGCGGGATTTTTACTTGAAGCCGGTTGCGCGGATTCATCTGATTGCGGGTCGCGTAATTGACCATCTAAGGTTTTTAACGTTTCTAACACTTCAGGAGAGCGTTGCAATACCCAAACCGGTTTACCGCGCCATGCCACGCGAATCAATTGTCCTTCTTCTATTTTACTGATGTCCACTTCAACCGGTGCGCCTGCCGCCATCGCTTTTACGCTTGGTTGCATTTGCGATAAAAAAGGAACCGCTAAATAGCCAGTGCCGACCGCGCCCACAACGGTCAATGCCGTGGTAAGAAACTGCCGCTTTGACTTATCAACGCTTTCGTCAATCATAAGAACTCTCCTGATGTTAATACTGCATTATTCTTGTTTTTATTCTTCGCCAATATACCATTAGAGTGACGTGTATTTGAAGTGTTTGTCCGGATTTAGGTAGGAAATCTGACAATTTTTTACCTCAATGTTAGCAAAATGACATTGCTATCGTTGTCGCGCGTTATTGTTTTTTTATCAGTAAACAAAATGGAAGTGTGCGTGTGAAAATGCCGCTAAATTTTTAAGGCATTTTGATTTTGAAATGTGCGACAATTTTGTGTAAGTCGTAATTCAACTAACTGAGAGAAAACCAATGAAAAACATCGTCTTTTTTTTAAGTTTTATTTTTAGTAGCAACGTTTTCGCGTTGGATAGTACTAGTAAAGATATTAAAGCACTTTGCGGTTTGGCTGAACATGGCGAATACTCAAAAATTCAAAGGAAGGCTCAGATTCAAGCCGATGGTTCGGTGAAATTGGCAAGTATCGGCGGTAAAGGCGAGATTTCATTTTCTAAAGGCGACTGGGATGGCGTAAATCAAGTTTTGCAGGAACATCAAGCAGGAGACAATAAAGATTATCGAGCATGTGTTGCGAATGCTTTGCCGTATTTTAAAAGAAAACTTACTACAACAAAGTCCTCAACGGCAGTGGAAAAAACCAGCGACAAAAAAGACACCCTAACTATTGGTAAACAGGAAGCTAAAAAAATCATCAATGTGGGTGAAATGCACGGCAATATCGATATGGGGCAATAATAATGAAGCAGAGCAAAATTATTTTATTTGGTTTGTTTAGTGTGTTCTGTTGGGAATCGGCTATTGCAGAAGTAATAGACACGCAAAAGGCAGAAAAGATTGTCAATATCAAAGAGATGAACGGTAATTTGATTAACAACGGCTGTACTCCCCAAGAAATTGATAGAATTACCGATAATTTAGTTAAACGCTTAAAAATACCTATTGATAAACAAAGCAAAAAAACTGTTGCTGATGCCGTCTGTAGCATCAATAGCGGTCAGGGTGTTATTGCAACAGAACAGCAACTCGAGGATGCACGAAAAGCATTATCTGAGAAAGATACATCAAAAGCTAAAGCGTTATTTTCTGAAACAGTAGCACGCGCTTTGGAACAGGCTAAAGAAGCTAAACAAACGGAGCTGAAATCTAATCAGCAAGCCGCAACAGCACTTCGACATTTAGGTGCATTAGCGTATTTGGATAATACTCAGGAAGCCTTAACCGCTTATCGTCGTGCCACCGAACTCGACCCCAATAATGCTGACGGTTGGAACCAATTAGGACGATCATTTTACCATGTTGGCGATTTAAATGAGGCGATTACCGCTTACAACAAAGTGTTAGCCTTAGACGAAATCCATCAAGACCAAAAAGAAAGAGCTATAGCTCTAAGAAATTTAGGGGATGTCTCTTTCATACGCGGAGAGTTGGATAAAGCCAAACAAAATTATCAACAATCCTTATCGCTTGATGAAGCCGTAGGCAATAAACAAGGCATAGCCGCAGATTACATCGATTTAGGGAATATCTCTTTCACACGCGGCGAGTTGGATAAAGCCATTGAGTTTTAT
>DALYHZ010000316.1:0-274 GCA_031970635.1 Methylococcaceae bacterium
TGATAACTTTCTGGTTTTGGGACACCGAAAAGTGCGTCAATTTCAGGAAAAATCTTTGCCAAAGCGCCGCAATGTTTTAAGGTATAAAAAAAGGCTGACGGTTGCGTTTCGCCTAAGGCTTTGGCAACTTCTGCCCAAATGCGTTCTGGCACAAGCGCATCGACTTCGCCGGCATCCACCATGGCACGCATGAGTCTTTGTGTTTCGGGTGCGATGGTGAAACCTAATGGGGCATAACGTGCCGAAAAACGTGCTAAACGTAAAATTCGTACAG
>DALYHZ010000316.1:294-2332 GCA_031970635.1 Methylococcaceae bacterium
CTTAAGCAAAAGCAGGGGAGACATGACGAAACAAACGTTGTTCTAAATCACGTTGCCCATCGTAAGGATCAATCAATTCACCTTGTTCGGTCATTGCCATGGCGTTAATGGTCAAATCTCGGCGTAACAAATCTTGCTCTAACGTCACATCAGGCGCGGCATGAACGCTAAAACCTTTATAACCTTTTGCGATTTTACGTTCGACTCTCGCCAACGCATATTCTTCGCCCGTTTTGGGGTGTAAAAATACAGGAAAATCTTTGCCAACGGAGCGAAATCCGCGTTGTAGCATCGATTCAGGCGTTTCACCTAAAACGACCCAGTCACGCTCTGTAACGGGGCGATTTAATAATTGATCGCGGACTGCGCCGCCAACAAGATAAGTTTTCATTAAAATCAAATCTCAAGGTGCAAAAAATTTGTCGCACTATTTTACACGGTGTTAAATTTCCTGTTTAATCAACTTTGTATTTAATTGAATTAAATTCAAGAAATCACGTTGTCGGTCGCTATACCACTCACTAACATAAGGAGTTTCCCGATGAATCGTCACAATTTTAGACCTGTTTTATTTGGTGCATTGTTAAGTCTTACGCTGCCTGCATGTACAGCAATGACGACTATGTCAATGAGTACGCACACTGATAATGTAGAAGAATATGCGCCTCCCTATAAAAGACTGACTGCTACCGGCTACGGTACAGCGGAGAAAAGCGATAAATATTCGCGCTCACAAATTAAATTGATGGCAATGCGGTCATCAAAATTAGATGCGTATCGTAGCTTATCTGAGCAAGTTTACGGTGTGCGTTTGAGTGGTGTGACAACGGTTGAAAACATGATTATCACGCATGATAACTATAAGTCGTATGTTGATGCGTATTTGCGGGGCGCAAAAGTAATGCGTACGGTCGCAATCAACAAAGATATGTACGCCGGTGATGATACGTTTGAAACGGTGGTTGAAATTGAGTTAACCCCTCGTTTTTATGAGTGCATGAATGGTTCACCTGCACTGGTGAGTCAATGTATGCAACATCCCGTTCCACCTGCTGCGGAATCTGATTTATTAACACCTTTCTCTAGTGTTTCACCTAATGTGCAGCCGACTTCAGCAACAGTGGTAGCGAGTGCAATGATTAACCCTCCTGCACATTGCAACAGCATGGATTGCTATGATTATCCGCTCACATCTGGTTTCAATCGCCCTCTGCCCATAGAGGAATAACGCATGACAACGCTCTTGTTTAGGCTTGCGGCACTGAGTGCTTTAGTTGGTACGTCGTCTTGTGCAACATTTGCTACACCTCCTGCTTCGCCGCAAAATATTGTTACTGTCGAAGGGCAGGCGGCTGTTCACAATGGCGCAGTTTTATTGGCTAAAAAACAAGCCTTACAAGATGCAATTCGCGTTGCCTCACAGCAATCATCGGTTGCCGTTCACAGTCAATCAACCATGAATAACAGTAATCAGTTGCTCGATTCGATGACGATGCGTTCAGCGGCGGCGGTGAGCAACACAAAAGTTATCCGTGAATGGGAAGCAGGCGGTATTTATCACGTTAAAGCGATGGTGGAATTGTCGCCAACAGGCATGTGTCAACAAACGTATCGTAAACGTATTCTTGCCACAGCATTCCCACGCGTTGCCGCAGAGCAAATTAGTGATTATGAAACCAATGATTTAGACAATGGCATTCCGCGAGAAATTAACAATTTACTGATGGAATCCAGTCAATTTATTGGTATCAATGCGACAAATATCGCGCTGTATCCACGCCCTGATTTAGCACCTGATACGCAAGAGCGTGACCCTTATCAAACGCCTAAAATTATTAAAATGGCAAATAAATCCGGCGCACAATTTGTCTTGTCTGGTGTGATTCGGGATTTAGAAGTTGCTTCTGACGAGTATATGCAAGGCAGCGGTCTTGATGCGTTAATCGATAGTTGGGAACGTCATATTTCAGGCAAACGCAATATTGGTATTGATGTTTATGTTCATGACGGCATGAGCGGTGCGTTGTTATTACAACGC
>DALYHZ010000317.1:0-2330 GCA_031970635.1 Methylococcaceae bacterium
ATCGGCAATGCTCGTTCAAGTTGCGCCTTACGTTGGAAAATTTGTTGCAAAATTATTCAATGTTGAAACCGAACATCAAGCGCAAAAATCACGCATTCAAGAAGAACTCGAAACTATTTTCACCTTTAAAAATGAAGTCGTTGAGAAATTAGGCGTGGTTTTCAAAGGTCAAACGACTGACGATTGGAAAATTCCTGAGATTTTAAACCGTTTTGATTTGTTGATAGAAGCGGCTTTCCCTGAAGCAAATGCAGACGAAGATGCTGAACATCGTGTTGCACGAGTTGGCGCAGTCGTTGGTTTAATTGGCAACCATTACAAAACCTTAGCAAAAGGCAAAGAAAGCAGTTATGAAAATGCGGATTTGCAAGTTGCCCCGTTGCGCGAAAAATTAAAAGCCCACGAACTCGCCGCAACCGAATTTGCCGATTTAATCTCTCTTGAAAATGCTGATTTTGCACAAGGCTTACTTGATGTGGTGTTGCGTTGGAGTTTTGTTGCTCAACAAGATAACGACATTGTAGCGGATTGGTTAAGTTTCAAATTCCCCGAAAAACGGGATTTTGACAATTTAGTCGAACATGAATTGATTGATAGAACCGAATTTAACGTCTGGATGGGCGAACATCGCCGCCGTCGAGATGGTTTTAAATTGACTGACCCACGTTATAACGAACGTCAGGTTTTGTCAGAAGTAAATCATTGTATTTACTGCCACGAACGCGACACGGATTCTTGCTCAAAAGGAATGCGTAACAAAAAAAATAACACCTTCAAAGAAGACCCGATGGGCGTAACGACTATCGGTTGTCCGCTTGATGAAAAAATTTCCGAAATGAATTTGGTCAAACGTGGCGGCGACAATATTGGCGCGTTAGCGATTGTGACCGTGGATAATCCAATGTGTGCAGGTACGGGGCATCGAATTTGTAACGAATGTATGAAGGGCTGTATTTACCAAAAAACCGACCCTGTGAACATTCCGCAAATCGAAACCAACGTTTTAACCGATGTTTTGTTTATGCCTTACGGATTTGAAATTTACAGTTTATTGACGCGCTGGAATCCGCTCAACGTCAAACGTCCAGTGATGTTGCCATACAACGGTAAAAACGCGCTCGTCGTTGGTTTAGGACCTGCGGGTTATACGATGAGCCATTATTTGCTTAATGAAGGTCTTGCGGTGGCTGGCATTGACGGTTTGAAATTGGAACCGTTACCTGTTGAATTAACGGGCGATGAAAATAACTTGCCTGCACCGATTGCCGATTTCAAAGACCTTTACGAAGATTTAGACAAACGAATTTTGGCAGGTTTTGGCGGCGTCGCGGAATACGGGATTACCGTTCGTTGGGACAAAAACTTTTTGAAAGTTATGTATTTGATGTTGCTTCGTCGTCAAACTTTCCGTGCTTACGGCGGCGTGCGTTTTGGTGGCACATTGACGATTGATGATGCTTGGAAAATGGGCTTTGACCATATTTGTATTGCCTCAGGTGCAGGTCAGCCAACGATTATTGATTTGAAAAACAATCTTATGCGCGGTATTCGCAAAGCCTCTGATTTCCTCATGGCGTTGCAATTAACAGGTGCTGCAAAAGCGTCTTCGCTAGCGAATTTACAAGTGCGTTTGCCAGCGGGTGTAATTGGTGGCGGTTTGACCGCGATTGATACCGCAACGGAATTGATGGCGTATTACCCTGTGCAAGTTGAAAAAATCCTGCATCGTTACGAAACGCTGGTAAATGTTTATGGTGAAACAGCGGTTCGGGCGCGTTATGACAAAGAAGAAATCATCATTTTGGATGAGTTTTTAGCGCACGGCAAAGCGATTGTGGCTGAACGTCAACGTGCCGAAGTAGAAGGCGAATTACCTGATTTCCAACCACTCGTTGAATCATGGGGGGGCGTGACGTTGTTCTATCGCAAAGGCATTAAAGACGCGCCAGCGTATCGTCAAAACCACGAAGAAATCAGCGAAGCCTTAGAAGAAGGCATTGCGTTAGCGGAATTCATGAGTCCAGTTGGTGCGAATGCCGATGAATTTGGGCATTTAGTTTCGGTCGATTTCCAAAACACTCAAACCAAAGCCGATGTAAATGTGCCATTGCGTAATTTGTACGTTGCGGCGGGAACTTCGCCAAACACGATTTATCAAAGCGAATATCCAGACACATTTGTGATGGATAAATGGTTTTTCCAACGTTACGAACCAGAATTTGAAAATGGCGAAATCAAATTAGTCGCGTCAAACGATGAAAAAATGCCAAAAATCGGCAAACCTGCGCCGCCCACTTCGTATCAGAAAGACGGCAAATTCATCAGTTTCT
>DALYHZ010000318.1:0-2297 GCA_031970635.1 Methylococcaceae bacterium
ATACTGCCGCCATTTTAGGATGCACAACTTCAGGGTCATGTCCTTCTACGAAATGTACGTCGTAGCCGTAACCTTCAAATAATTTAACTAATTCTTCTTCACTGATGCGACTTAACAAAGTAGGATTTGCAATTTTGTAACCGTTCAAATGCAAAATCGGTAATACAGCACCATCACGCGCAGGATTTAAAAATTTATTTGAATGCCATGACGCGGCCATAGGTCCTGTTTCTGCTTCACCATCACCGACAACGCAGCAAGCAATCAAATCAGGATTATCAAATACGTTACCGTAAGCATGAGAAACGGCATAACCTAATTCACCACCTTCATGAATGGAACCTGGTGTTTCAGGTGCAACGTGACTTGGAATACCACCAGGGAATGAAAATTGGTGGAATAACGCTTTCATGCCGTCTTTGTCTAACGAAATATTTGGATAAAATTCACTGTAAGTGCCTTCTAACCAGCAATTTGCCACCATCGCAGGTCCACCGTGACCAGGACCACAAATAAATATCATGTTTAAATCGTGTTCTTTAATTAACCGATTAACGTGAACATGAATAAAATTTAAACCTGGTGTTGTTCCCCAATGACCAAGCAAACGGGGTTTGATATGTGAAACGGTCAAAGGTTCATTTAATAACGGATTATCAAGCAAATAAATTTGCCCAACTGACAAATAATTTGCCGCACGCCAATAAGCGTTCATTTTGGTTTGTAATGCGGGGTCGAGTTTAAAATCGTACGTTTTTTCCATAAAAAATCCCTCAAAAAGTTTAAATCAATCAGTTCAAAACTTGCTCCTGAACCGTTTCTTGCACCTGAATTTACAAAAAAGCCTGAATCTGTTGCGCGATTTCGCGCTCTTCTTCAGCATGAATCACTAAAATACGCGAACGACTCGAAGCGTCACTCACGTCGATGTTACTACTAAACCGTTGCGAATTTAAATTGGAATCCAATGAAAAGCCTAATCCACTTAAATTCTCTAAAATTCTTTGCCGAATCGCCGGCGCGTTTTCACCAATACCGCCCGTAAAAATCAGCGCATCGACATTGCCATTCAATGTTGCAAAATATGCCCCGATATATTTTTTCACGCGATAACAAAACAGTTGCAATGCCAGTTCACACGCGCTATCGCCCTGCTCTGCTTTCTGTAAAATGGTTCGCATATCTGTTTCGCTACAAATCCCTTGTAAACCACTTTGTTTATTAAATAAACGGTTAATGTCTTCAACTGTGTTACCTTCGCGTTGCAATGTAATGGCAATCATCGGGTCAATATCACCACAACGGCTTGCCATAATTAAACCTTCCGTTGGCGAAAACCCCATTGATGTATCAACGCTCACGCTATTTTTCACGGCAGTAGCACTGGCTCCGCCACCCAAATGTAAAATGATGGCATTTAACGTATTGGACGATTTATTTAACAGCTTTGCGGCAGCATTTACACTGTGTTGACATGAAATACCGTGAAAACCATAGCGGTAAAAATCAACATTAACGGATAGATTTTCTGGAATGGCATAACGTCCCGCATAATCGGGAATCTGACGATGAAATGCGGTATCAAAAACGGCAAATTGTGGCACATTAACGAATAATTCTTCCGCCATTTCAATGCCTAAACGATTCAACGGATTGTGCAATGGCGCGTAATTATCAAGTTTTGCAATTTGTGCTAAAACGTCTGGGGTAAGATGGGTAATGCTTTTAAATGTTGCCCCACCATGAACGACGCGATGTCCCATTGCCGAAAGTTTCAATTGATTGTCAGCAAGTAATTGTTGCCAACGCTGGAAAAGAAATGTGAGCGTATTTTTAGCATCATGAATGGTTTCATCATGATAAGAAATTTTGCTACCTTGAACATTTACGCCTTCAACAGACAATCCATTCATTGCGCCATAATCTGCATTTAACGTGGCTTTAACTTGTAAAGCTTCATCGAATAATTGTGTTTTGACTGAGGTACTGCCAACATTAACAATGAGTTTTGCCATAAAATTATCCGTTAAAAGAGGGAATTATCGATGATAAAAATGACAATGTGGTGACGTTGCGGGGATGATGAATGCAAATCACCGTTTGAGTTGCGTTTCCCACGTTTTGTTAAACATGGGAAAACACGAAAAAATTTAAGCGGCGGCTAATCCCATAATGTTGTAACCACAATCTACATAAGTGAGTTCACCAGTAATGCCCGACGCTAAATCTGAACACAAAAACGCAGCCGCATTGCCAACTTCTTCAATCGTAACATTCTTTTTCAATGGTGACGCATC
>DALYHZ010000319.1:0-2281 GCA_031970635.1 Methylococcaceae bacterium
CCAGCCATGGCAATAAATGTTAGCATTACGCCCACATCGGTTTCGCTGGCAAAGTGTCCCATTAAAAGCGTTGCCAACGGCGAGCCAATCATCGCGCCACCGCCAAATCCCATAATCGCCATCCCCGTTGCCATGCCGCGACGATCAGGAAACCATTTTATGAGCATCGACACCGGCGAAATATAACCCAAGCCTAAACCGATACCGCCAATTACGCCTGAACCGAGCAACATCATCCAAAATTGATGTGTGTAAATGCCCAATGCCGATAGTAACATGCCGCCGCACCAGCAGATTGCACTTACCACACCAGCACGACGAGGTCCGACATGTTCAAGCCACCCGCCCCAAATTGCCGCCGATGATCCTAAAAATACGAAAAATAACGTATACATCCAACCTAGCGTGGAAATTTTCCAATCGCAAGTGGTCACAAATAATTCTGCAAAAAAGCCTACATCTTCTGGGCAAGCGACGCTTTGTTTAATGCCGATGGCTTTGGAGAGTGGTAACCAAAATACCGAAAAACCATACGCCATACCAATACACAAATGTATCGCTAACGCCGCCGGCGGCATAAGCCAACGGTTAAAACCTGCACCTGCGATGGTGTGTTTTTTATCTAAAAAATCGAGTGTCATAAATAATTTTTACAAAGTGAGCGTTTACGGTGAGTCACTTTTGCCACTCACCGCATACGTTGAAATTTAAACTTTTTCTTTTGTCGCAGGTTTAATCAACCGAATGCCCAATTCTTTTAATTGCTCATCGGTGACAACCGCAGGCGCACTCACTAAAGGACATGCCGCAGATTGTGTTTTCGGGAACGTAATCACGTCACGAATTGAATGCGAACCGGTCATGAGCATCACCAAACGGTCTAAACCGAACGCCAAACCGCCATGTGGTGGCGCACCGTATTTCAACGCATCGAGTAAGAAACCGAATTTTTCGCGTGCTTCGTCTTCGCCAATGCCTAAAATATCGAACACGGTTTGTTGCATGGCTGTGCGATTGATACGAATTGAACCGCCGCCCACTTCTGTGCCGTTCAACACTAAATCGTAAGCGCGTGATAACGCTGTGCCTGGATTTGCTTTTAAATCTTCAACTGAGCAACTTGGCGCAGTGAATGGATGGTGAATTGCCATAAAACGGTTTGATTTATCGTCCCATTCAAACATTGGGAAATCGACAACCCAAACTGGTTTCCATTCGCCTTGAATTAAATTCAAATCATGACCTAATTTCACGCGCAACGCCGCCATTGATTCGTTCACAATGCTGGCTTTATCTGCGCCGAAGAAAAGCAAATCGCCATCTTGCGCGCCGGTTTTTTCTAACACTTTTGCCCAAACTTCGGCGGGTGCAAATTTCACAATCGGCGATTGCAAACCTTCAACGCCAGCATTCATGTCGTTGACTTTGATATATGCCAAACCTTTCGCGCCGTAGTTGCCGACGAATTTGGTTAAATCGTCGATTTCTTTACGGGTCATGATGTTGCCACCGTTTGGAACACGCATCGCGGCAATACGTCCTTTCGGGTCATTAGCTGGTGCGGAAAATACTTTGAATTCCACATCTTTCATGTATTCGCCAATATCGACAAGTTCTAACGGAATTCGCAAATCAGGACGGTCGATACCAAAACGCGAAATCGCTTCGGCATACGTCATGCGTGGAAATTTGGCGTCCAGCTCAACATTGATAACTTTCGCAAACAACTGACGAATCATTTCTTCCATCACGTTCATGATTTCATCTTCGGTCATGAACGAGGTTTCAATATCAAGTTGGGTGAATTCAGGTTGGCGGTCGGCGCGTAAATCTTCGTCGCGGAAACAACGCACCACCTGATAATAACGGTCAAAACCCGCGATCATCAGCATTTGTTTATAAAGTTGTGGTGATTGTGGCAACGCGAAAAATGAATTTTCGTGCGTGCGGCTTGGCACAATGTAATCGCGTGCGCCTTCTGGCGTGGCTTTGGTTAAATAAGGCGTTTCAAGCTCGAAAAATTCATGGTCATCTAAATAATTACGCAAAATGCGCGTTACGTCACGACGCACACGCATTTTTTCTTGCATCGCTGTTTTACGCAAATCCAAATAACGATAACGCAAACGTAATTCTTCGTTCACTTCAATATCGCTTTCGATTGGGAAAGGTGGCGTTTCAGATTCATTCAACACTTCGATTTCTTTCGCCAAAATTTCGATTTCGCCCGAGTGCATATTTTTGTTAATCGTGCCTTCTGGACGATGACGCACGATGCCTG
>DALYHZ010000320.1:0-2275 GCA_031970635.1 Methylococcaceae bacterium
CGGTTTGTCTGGTACCAGTTTATTGTCTTACGGCGATATTCCTGACAAAGCAAACGATTATTCAGCAAGTAATTTACTCATGCCGCGTGGTGCGATTATCAACGGCGATTTGAGCAAAGTTCATGAAGTCGATTTAAAAGACCCAGAGCAGATTCAAGAATTCGTACCGCATTCGTGGTATGCGTATCCCGATGATTTGAAAGGCTTACATCCTTGGGATGGCATTACTGAACCACATTTCAAATTGGGTAATAAAACCAAAGGCTCAAAAACCAACATTCAAGAACTCGACGAAAACGCAAAATACTCGTGGATTAAAGCACCGCGTTGGCGTGGTCATGCCATGGAGGTTGGACCTTTAGCGCGTTATGTCATTGGTTACGCGCAAGGCAATAAAGAAATTACAGAGCAAATCAATTTTGTTTTGAAAACCTTAGATGTGCCTGTCACAGCATTATTTTCAACACTCGGACGCACGGCAGCGCGTGGTTTGGAAGCGCAATGGGCGGCTGGCAAAATGCGTTATTTCATGGATAAATTGATGCTCAATATCAAAGCAGGCGATTTAACCACCGCAAACGTTACGAAATGGCAAACCAACACATGGGAAAGTCATGCAAAAGGGGTTGGTTTTACTGAAGCTCCGCGTGGCGCGTTAGGGCATTGGCTTGTCATTAAAGATGCGAAAATTGAAAACTATCAATGCGTTGTACCAACAACGTGGAACGGTTCGCCGCGTGATGAAGCGGGAAATATCGGTGCATTTGAAGCCGCGCTCATGAATACCAAAGTCGAACGTCCTGAAGAACCTGTTGAAATTTTACGCACCTTACACAGTTTCGACCCGTGCCTTGCGTGTTCGACGCATGTGATGAGTCCAGATGGAACGGAATTAACCCAAGTGAAAGTCCGCTAATTTTCACATTGTTGGCGTAACATTCGATTTCCATTTTTTAGGAGATAACCATGAATAAATTTTTTTCGCAGTTTGTGACATTTTTGGCTTTAACCATTTTTGCAAACGCGGCTTTTGCACACGAAGGTTTTCATCAAGCCAGTAATTTTTTAACAGGTTTTGCGCATCCGTTTTCGGGTTTTGACCATTTGCTAATTGCATTGGGCGCAGGTTTGCTAGCAAGTCGGTTTCAATTTGGTATCGGTTTAACTATCGGTTGGTTGACCAGTTTTGCGTTAATGCAAAGTTTTAGTCATGAATTGCTTTATACCGATTTTGCATTAGGTTTTTTACTCGCCACCACGGCTTTAAACAGCGTTGGTTTTGTTTTGGGTTCAATGCTTTCAAAACCTAAAGCGATTCGCATAAAAATTTAAACGGAGTCACAGTCATGAGCAGTAACGCGGTGGAAATCCCAAAAGCAGTTTATGTTTATGAAGTTCCAGTACGTCTTTGGCACAGTTTGAATGCCTTAGCTATTTTAGTGTTAGCCGTAACAGGGTATTTAATTGCAAGTCCGCTTGAATCGGTAAATGGTGAAGCCTCTGACCATTTTGTGATGGGTTACATTCGATTCGCGCATTTTGCGGCGGGTTATATTTTGGCAATCAGCTTGTTGTTTCGGATGTATTGGGCTTATGCGGGCAATGAATATGCGCGGCAATTATTTTTACCGCCGCTGTTGACGCAAAAATTTTGGGCGGGCGTTTGGCACGAGATTTTGTGGTACAGCTTCATTGATAAAAAACCGCGTAAATATGTTGGGCATAATCCGCTGGCGTTACTGTTCATGCACTTTATTTTGGTGTGGGGAACGCTGTTTATGATTGTCACAGGTTTTGCGCTTTATGGCGAAGGCACGGGGCAAGACAGTTGGCAACACACGTTGTTTAGCAGTTGGGTGATTCCGTTATTTGGTGGCAGTCAAAGTGTTCACAGTTGGCATCATTTGGTTATGTGGGCAATTATTTGTTTTGTTATCGCGCATATTTATGTGGCGATTCGCGAAGACAAAATGTCGCGCCAAAGTATGCTCAAAACAATGGTCACAGGTTATCGAACCTTTAAAGACGATGCACCAGCCGATGACTAAACCAAATGTTTTATTGCTCGGCATTGGGAATTTGCTTTGGGCAGATGAAGGTTTTGGCGTTCGTGTCGTTGAAGAACTTTTAAAAACTTACCAATTTCCTGAAAACGTCAACGTATTAGATGGCGGTACGCAAGGCATTTATCTGGTCGAGCATGTTCAACAAGCCGATATTTTGATTGTGTTTGACGCGATTGATTTTGGTTTTCCAGCGGGAAGTTTGCATCAAA
>DALYHZ010000321.1:0-2275 GCA_031970635.1 Methylococcaceae bacterium
CTGTTTCCACAATTTCAATCAATTTTGTCGGATTAGAATCTAAATCCACCATATTTCCCGCTTCTTTCGCGGCTTGCGTGCCGCTATTCATAGCAACCGCCACATCAGCTTGCGCGAGAGCTGGCGCGTCATTTGTGCCGTCGCCTGTCATTGCCACTAAACGTCCTTCGGCTTGATATTGGCGAATCAATTTGAGTTTGGCTTCAGGCGTGGCTTCGGCAAGAAAATCATCAACGCCAGCTTCTGCCGCAATTGCCGCCGCCGTCAAACGGTTATCCCCTGTAATCATGATGGTTTTAATGCCCATTTCGCGCAATTCGGCAAAACGTTCTTTGATGCCGCCTTTCACGATGTCTTTAAGTTCAATTACACCTAAAACGCGCGTCCCTTCTGCGACAACAAGCGGTGTACTGCCACGACGCGCCACGTCATCAACCATTTTGTTTAAATCAGGTGGAAACGAACCGCCTAATTCTTCCACATAAGCGCGAATTGCTTCTGCCGCACCTTTGCGAATTTGACGATTTCCCATATTTACGCCACTCATTCGGGTTTGTGCGCTGAAATGCACGAACGTTGCGCCCAACGAATGCACATCGCGTTCACGCAAGCCGTAACGTTGTTTTGCTAACACCACAATACTGCGACCTTCGGGTGTTTCGTCAGCCAATGAAGCAAGTTGCGCGGCATCCGCAAGCTCTCTGTCGTTCACGCCACGAACATTGATAAACGCGGCAGCTTGACGATTTCCGAGTGTGATGGTTCCTGTTTTATCGAGCATCAACACATCAATATCGCCAGCTGCTTCAACGGCTTTGCCTGACGTGGCGACGACATTTTTTTGCATCATCCGACCAATTCCCGCCACGCCAATTGCCGATAACAAACCGCCAATCGTGGTCGGAATTAAACAAACCAGTAACGCGACTAATACCGTAATCGTAATCGGTTCGCCTGCACCTGAAATTTCCACCGCGTACAACGAGAACGGTAATAACGTCACCGTCGCCATCAAAAACACTAACGTTAATGCGACTAACAAAATCGTTAAGGCAATTTCATTCGGTGTTTTTTGGCGTTTGGCATTTTCAACCATTGAAATCATGCGGTCTAAAAACGATTCACCAGGATTGGCGGTAATTCTAACAACCAGCCAATCCGATAAAACCCGTGTACCGCCTGTAACCGAACTAAAATCACCACCTGATTCACGAATCACGGGCGCACTTTCGCCCGTAATGGCACTTTCATCGACTGACGCAACACCTTCAATCACTTCGCCATCACCAGGTACAAAATCCCCCGCTTCAATCAAAACTACGTCGCCGCGTCTTAATTGTGGGCTGGCAACGCGCGTGACATTGTGTAAAACATCCACATAACTTGAACCTTGTGGAAGCGGAGCTAATTTTTTTGCCGAAATATCACGCTTTGCACTTTTTAAAAATGAGGCTTGCGCTTTGCTTCGACCTTCGGCAACCGCTTCGGCAAAATTGGCAAATAACACCGTTCCCCAAAGCCATAACGTAATGCTTAGAATAAAATTCGGGCTGTCTTTTCCACCGCCATTTAACGCCACAATCCAAAGTAGCGTCGTTAGCAAACTGCCAAGATAAACCACAAACATCACTGGATTGCGCCATTGTTGTTGTGGCGTGAGTTTTTTAAATGAATCCACCAACGCCGTTTTAACAATTTGCGGTTCAAACAAAGACATTGAAATCACTTTTTCGCTCATCACATTCTCCTTATTTCGCATTGAGCATTTGCAAATGTTCAACCACAGGTCCTAATGCCAGTGCGGGAACAAATGTTAATGCGCCCACCATCAACACCGTACCAATCAACAACGCCACAAATAACGGCGTGTGCGTTGGCAACGTGCCTGAACTGACGGGGACAATTTTTTTCGAGGCTAAAGAACCAGCAATTGCAAGCACGGGAACAATTAACCAAAAACGGGAAAACAACATCGCAATACCAAGCAACGTGTTATAAAAAACGGTGTTTGCTGACAAACCGCCGAATGCACTGCCGTTGTTATTGCCTGCTGATGAGAGCGCGTACAAAATTTCGCTAAATCCGTGTGCGCTAGGATTGAAAACAGAAGATTTTCCCGCTTCAACCATAACCGCTAAGGCTGTGCCGCCTAAAACCATCAGCGGTGGAATTAAAATGGTGATAGCCGCCATTTTCATTTCAAAGGCTTCGATTTTTTTGCCTAAGTATTCAGGCGTTCTACCAATCATCAAACCCGATACAAATACGGCAACAA
>DALYHZ010000322.1:0-1041 GCA_031970635.1 Methylococcaceae bacterium
ATACCCTCATATTCCCATTTTTCACTTATTTAATTTTTAAAGAAACGCAATGAAACTTTTTTCTTGGCTTACGTTAATCATTTTGCTTAACAGTGCTTTTAGTTATTTTACAAACTTGCCACAAAATGTCGGTGACGATGTGCCGGCAGGTAAACTCAACAGCTTATCTTTTGCTCCGTTTCGGGATGATCAAGACCCCATATTGGGCATTTTTCCAAACGAAAAACATTTAGACGATGACTTGGCGTTAATGGGACAAGTCACACACAATATTCGCACTTACTCTAGCGCAGAAGGCACGATGCCGTTAATTCCCGATTTAGCACGCAAACACGGTTTAACCATGTTGCAAGGTGCTTGGCTAGGTGCGTTAAAAGCCGACAATGACATTGAAATTGCCGAGTTGATTCGTTCGGCTAACGCGCATCCGGATGTGGTTAAACGGGTGATTGTTGGAAATGAAGTTTTATTACGCAAAGATTTAAAACCTGAAGAATTGATTGAATATATTCGCCAAGTCAAACGCGCCGTAAAACAACCGGTTTCGTATGCGGATGTGTGGTCGATGTATATGCAATATCCTGAACTCATTAAAGAAGTCGATTTCATCACGATTCATATCTTGCCGTATTGGGAAGATGAACCTATTTCTGTGGCAGATGCGCCAGAACACATTGAACGTATTTACAAACAAGTTCAACAAGAAGCCAATGCACTTGCGCCCAATAAACCCATTTTGATTGGTGAATCGGGTTGGCCAAGCGGCGGTAAACAACGCGGTTGGTCTATACCAAGTGTCGTAAATGAAGCGCAATTTATTCGAGCGTTAATTAAAGTGGCGAACGAAAATGGCTTTGACTACAACATTGTTGAAGCCTTTAACCAACCATGGAAAGCGGCGTTTGAAGGCATAATTGGGGCAAATTGGGGCTTGTATGATAGTTCGCGTCAGCAAGTTTTTCCATTAACTGGCAAAATTTATGAGAATCCGAATTGGTATAAAACACTCGCAGCGGGAATGATTTTATTTTTGAGCATTAT
>DALYHZ010000322.1:1051-2242 GCA_031970635.1 Methylococcaceae bacterium
GTCGTATTCAGAAAAATTTTGATTAACTTATCCTCCGTTCGATTAGTAAGTTTCCTAGTCATTACACAAGTTTTGGCAACATTATTTATCTCACAAAGTATGACATTATGGTTGAGCAGTTACACCGATTTTCAACGTTTACAAACATTGTTGATATTAAGTTTTAACGTGTTATTAGTTAGCTTTATGTTGCAACGTATTATTGCCGTTTTAAACGCGCAAACCACCACGTCAGATTTATCAAAACGCTTATATTATTGCGTGCTGGCAATCATTGTTTTCGCATCGTATAAAACGACAGTGTTAGCATTGAATGGGCGTTATGTTACGTTTCCCATTTTGGTAACGCAGTTGACAGTAGTAGGTTTGATGGCTCTTGCGCTAATCAATCGTTTTATAGAAAAAATAACTGTTGGTAATGCTCTCACCTTAACAGCATTATTCGGTTATGTGCCGCGCAAATCTTCGCATCTTAAACGTGTGAGTAATTTGCTTATCACACTAAGTATTTTGTTGTTAATTGGCGAAACATATTCGTTTATGGTGAGTCGAGATTTTATTATGGCGTATCCTTCCATCCTTAATCGTTTGACAAAAGCCATCCTATTTACGTTCACTAACGGACAATTGCTTGTTTGGTTAGCGAGTTTAGGTGTACTTGCTACGCCATTTTATGTTAGTGCAATTGCGTGGGAAAATAATGAAAAGTCATTGACGCGCTGAGTTTGCCCTCTTATAGTTTGAACACCTTAGTTTTTAATTTTTTATCCATGGAGAAAGATTGTGAGTAGTGATGCCGTAGTTTATGTGAATGACAGTGATTTTAACGAATTAGTTTTAGAATCTGAATTGCCTGTATTGCTTGATTATTGGGCAGAATGGTGTGGTCCTTGCAAAATGATTGCCCCACTTTTAGATACGATTGCTACCGAATTTGCAGGTAAATTAACCGTTGCAAAACTTAACATCGATGACAATCCGCAAACACCACAAAAATACGGTGTGCGAGGTATTCCAACACTGATGCTGTTTAAAGATGGTGAAGTTGAAGGTACTAAAGTAGGCGCGTTGAGCAAAGTACAATTGGTTGAATTTATTAACAGCCACTTATAATTTTTTGCGATTTTAAAAAAGAATATTGACGCTAAACTCGGTCAACTGGTTTTAGCGTTTTTAGTTTCAAGACTTTCG
>DALYHZ010000323.1:0-2211 GCA_031970635.1 Methylococcaceae bacterium
AGTTAGTTGGAGTCATTGCAGCGACATCATCTGTTGTTAATGAACCAACAGGTAACGAAGGAATAGCGACTTTTGGAAGACTCGCTAATGCAGTTGGGTCAATATTTTTCAATTGACCAACAATCGAACCTACTGTTTTATCAGTTAAAGTCGCAATTTGCGCGCCCGATAAAGCGGCTGCTTGCGTTTTATTGATTACAGCCAAATCAGCTGTTGTCAATTTCCCGAAATCTGTTGCACTGATTGTGGTGATGTCGGTTGTTGCCACGATTTTTGGGGTTGTTACTGTAGTTGTAGTTGCCATTTTTGCATCCTCGAGATAGAAAGAAAAAATTAAGTTGATCCATACCAACTTTTCATGACGCTTATCGAGCAAACTTAAGTTAGCACAAGTAAGTCCATGCTGGGGTTATCGACACTTCAAATTAAAACTTAAAAAAAACTTTTAAAAAATTTCAAAAAATTTATTTTGTAGCCAACGTATCCCTTATTGAAAATAAGCTGTTTACACTTTAAATCCAGTTTCGATTATACACAACAAAAAATGGCGAAACTGTGACGAAGTTGGCGAATTTTCTTGAATACTAAGTCACAAAGACAGCTTTTTTCTTGTGTTATAATTTGTCGCAGTGATTTTAAATAACCAATAATCAATGACTCAAAACTGGCAAACCCAACTCACGCACGCCTTTACTGAACTGGACACATTATGTGCGTATTTGCAACTTTCCCCCCATGAATTAAATCTTTCCTCTATTGTTATAAAACAATTTCCATTACGCGTACCACTGGCTTTTGCTTCACGCATTGAAAAAGGTAATCCTTCCGATCCGCTATTGCGGCAAGTTTTGCCTGTTGGCGAAGAATTGCAATTTTACGAAGGATTTAATGATGATCCGGTTGGCGACTTAAACGCAGTGAAACAAACAGGATTACTGCATAAATATCACGGACGTGTATTACTAATTAACACCGGTGCATGTGCCGTGCATTGCCGTTATTGTTTTCGACGTAATTTCCCTTACGCAGATTTGCAATTAAATAAGCAACAAGAAAGTGACGTTATTCAAACCATTCAAAGTGACAGCAGTATTGAGGAAGTGATTTTAAGCGGTGGCGACCCGTTAATTTTGAACGATGTGCGAGTGAAAAATTGGTTTGAAGCCTTGGACGAAATTGAAACGTTAAAACGAATTCGAATTCACACCCGTTTACCGATTGTGTTGCCTGCTCGCGTGACGGATGAATTGCTAGAAATTTTGAAAACGAGTTCAAAAAAAATTATCGTCGTATTGCATTGCAATCATGCTAATGAAATTGATACCGAAGTGGCAAATGCGTGTCAGCGTTTGAAATCGGCAGGCGTGACGTTATTAAATCAATCCGTTTTATTGCAAGGCGTAAATGATAATGCAACCGCATTGTGTGAGTTAAGTGAGCGATTATTTGAAGTGGGCGTATTGCCGTATTATTTGCATTTTTTGGATAAAGCCAACGGCACAGGGCATTTTCAAGTGTCAGAAAATAAAGCGTTGGCGTTATTACTAGAGGTTCAAAACCGATTACCGGGATATTTGGTGCCAAAATTGGTAATCGAACGTGCAGGCGAATTAGCGAAACGGTATTTGTGATATAGCCATTTCAATTTTTCAATATCTGCTGGCACAACGCAGGAATTTCAGGTGGTTGCTCAGGTTTTGCATTTTTTGGAGATTTGGGATTTAGCGTATCAGCAGAAAACCACCACGCCAAATCTTCATCGCAACCATCACCAGCTGGCAATGGTTCTTGATGTTCACAATTCAAACTGTCTTTGGGGCAACTTAAACGCACATGAAAATGGTCATCGTGTTTCCACCACGGGCGAATTTTTCGTAACCATTCCCGATTTGTTGCTGGCGCATGTTTACACAATTCACGTTTAATTACGGGATTAACAAAAATTCGTTCAACATCGGGATATTGTGCCGCCGTTTTTAAAACGTGTTCATGCGCGTTTGTCCATTCATTCAAAGCAATTTTATCCGAACTCGAAAGCATCGACGTTGCGCTTAAGGTTTCGCGTTCATGGTCAGTTAAATTACTTGCCGTTGAAAGCGTGAACCAAATGTCTACATCCAAACCATTTTGATGACTACGATGCCCGCTTGGCGTGCGTCCACCGCGCAATTGTCCTAAATCACCAATCAATAAATTACTTTCATGTTCAGC
>DALYHZ010000324.1:0-2206 GCA_031970635.1 Methylococcaceae bacterium
GCCACGAATCACATAGGCGTTATAAGTTGTGCCATTAGCGGTTTTTAAAATGATGTCAAATGTTCGCAAATTTGGGTCGAGCGCACCTATCCAATGCACTCGCTCAGAAAGTGCCACCGCTTGTGGAATGCCTGCCGCATTTTCTAACTCAACCGCGTTCATTTCGACACACTCTTGCCGAATCTTTTTTCGGGCAACTTTCTAAATCGCCCTCGGTTTCTAAACTTAAAAAATGGGCAACTTCGTCGTTGTCAAAACCCGCCATGCGGTGATTTTCGATTTCCATGAGCGGACGACGAATTAAAAGCGGCTGTTCAAGCATTAGAGCAATCGCTTGTTCAGCATCGATTTCATCAGGATTTAACTCACCATATTTAATCGCAGGTGCGGCACGATTGAACCAATCGCACACAGGTTTATCACCAAAAAACGAACGCAATTTTTCAGGTTCACTGCGCCAATCGTGCGTCAGCAAATCATGCTCAATTAGCCAATGACCTGCTTCAATGAGCAGGTCTTTTTGCTTGGTGTTATTGCCACAACCAACTTTTTCGTAAAAATGTATCAACGCCATAATTGTCAATGGGCTTGTAATTCAGCCATTGCCTCTGCCATTTTTTCAGGCGGAATGCCTGTTAATGAACCAGGTGGATTGATTGGCACATTCAACGCATCCAGTATCGCGCCTTCAATCGGGCAAATACTCGCGCATTGCGGCACATCAAAATCACCCACGCATTCGGTACATTTTTTTGCATCAATTAAAAAATGCGGCTTGGCTTCGTAAATCGCTTTGCTCGGACAAAGCGGTTCACAGGCAAAACAATTCACACAACTTTCAATAATTTTCAGAGCCATAACGCCTCCTAAGCGGTTGCACGTTGTTTAACTTCGTCGAGTTTTCCAGCCGTTGCCATTTCGTTATAAACAGCCATCACAGCGGTTTCGATGTCTTCCATTGCGTGTTCACCGTTTGGCGTAATGCCTGCGTTTTCGAGCATTTCCCAAGGTTCATAACCAATTTTTGAACACAATACCGCCTCGCAACCGTCTAACGTGCGAATCGTGCGTTGCAACACACTTTCACCGTCGCCACAAGAAACATCGCCTTCGCAATACTGGTCAACTTTTCGATGCGAAATAAAACGCACGCCTTCAGGCGAGGCTTCGTAAATCAAAAATTCTTTTGCATGACCAAAATGGACATTGATAACGTGTTGACCGCTAGTCGCAACAGCCATAAGCACTGGGCGGGTATTAAGTTTTTCAGCTTTCACTTCGACTTTTGCGGCGCGTTTGCTGTTCATTTCGGCTTCGATGGCTTGATGAATCACTTTGCGTTTTTCCATCGCGGCTTGATAGTCGATTTCCATGTCTTCGATTTTGTCGAGCGTGAATTCGTCGCCTCTGTCTTCGCCAAGCATTCCAACTGCGTCAGCGCGACATTGACGGCAATGACGCATCATATTCATATCGCCTGAGCATTCGTCTTGTAATTCTTGAAGTTCTAAAGCGGTCGGACTACGTTGTCCCATCACGCCGTAAAATGTGCCGTGTTCTGCTTCGGCAATCAGCGGCATCACGTTGTGCAAAAACGCGCCTTTGGCTTTAACAATTTTGCTAACTTCGGCTAAATGTTTGTCATTCACACCAGGAATCATCACCGAATTCACCTTGACCAAAATGCCTTTGGCAACCAGCATTTCTAAGCCTTTTTGCTGTTGTTCGATGAGAATTTTGGCGGCTTTTTCACCTTTGATTCGTTTGTTTTTCCAGAAAATCCACGGATAGATTTTTGCGCCCACTTTTGGGTCAACGCAGTTAATTGTGATGGTGACGTGGTCAATGTTGTGTTTCGATAATTCTTCGACCGCATCAGGCAACGCCAAACCATTGGTTGAAACACAAAGTTTGATGTCGGGAGCTTCTTCGCTTAAACGGCGGAAGGTTTCAAAAGTACGTTCAGGATTCGCTAACGGATCGCCAGGTCCTGCGATACCTAAAACGGTCATTTGCGGAATGTTTGCCGCGACCGCCATGGTTTTTTTCACAGCTTGATTTGGGGTTAATAATTCTGAAACCACACCAGGACGGGATTCATTGGCGCAATCGTATTTACGATTGCAGTAATGACATTGAATGTTGCAAGCAGGCGCAACAGCAACGTGCATTCGAGCAAAATAGTGATGTGCATCTTCCGAATAGC
>DALYHZ010000325.1:0-2193 GCA_031970635.1 Methylococcaceae bacterium
CATCTTCAGTTTCCACTTGTTGCAACACAAAACGTCCGCTCGTGACATCCAAACTCGCAATGCCATATTGTCCTTTTAACCAACATACCGCAACGAGTAAATTATCTTGGCGTTCTTCGAGTAATGCTTCATCTGTTACGGTTGCTGGCGTGACAACACGAACCACTTTGCGTTCAACAGGACCTTTGCTAGTTGCAGGGTCGCCGACTTGTTCACAAATGGCTACGGATTCGCCAGCCTTTAATAATTTTCCAATGTAATTTTCTGCTGCATGATGCGGAATACCTGCCATTGGAATCGGTTCACCTGCTGAACTTCCACGACTGGTAAGCGTGATGCCTAGCAATTGCGAGGCTTTTTTCGCATCGTCATAAAACAACTCGTAAAAATCCCCCATTCGATAAAAAAACAAAATGTCAGGGTATTGTGCTTTGAGGCGAAAATACTGCTGCATCATGGGGGTGTGGGTTGGTGTTTGGGTCATAGAAATGTTTTAACTATAAAAATAAATTCCATAAAATCCTTCAAGCTCTTGATGCACCAAATCGGATGCGTTCAGGATTAACTTTCCATTTGAGATATTGACTTAACCCGTCAAGGTCAGGAAATAATGAACTGCGATTTACACCCAAAAAATCAAGTTGCAAGATTATTCTGAAACGTTGTTCGTTAGGAATAATAATTTTTACAACATGGTCGTTTTCAGTTAGAAATTCGGTTATTGGATTTCCATTTGGATGTACTGTAAATTTTCCAGCTTGTGCCTTAATTCTCGGGCTAATTACCATTGGAATCATGGTCATAATCGTGTCTACATCTGTCGGATTGAAAGGCAAATCTGAGGTATTTTCAAATCCCCACACAACCCAAACAGCTGAATCTTCATCACTTTCCCCTTCGCATGAAAAATATAACGCTACCAGAGGATTTGTTGTCCAATCCAATAAGCGTGTTGGCAAGCCATGGTGTTGAGCTAGAGTCATCACATTCCATAAGTTACTAATATCAACTTTTTCGTACGCAGGAAGGTGTCGTTGAAATTCATTAAAAATAACAATTTCGTTATCTTTGGAGAATTGATTACGAAATACACCAGCCGTAGGTTCAAATGAAACTTTGCGTTCTCCTCGAATTAGAGGTGTTCTGGCGTTACAAAATTCTCTCTGTTTGTTTTTTATAATTTCTACAACATCAAAGACTTGCCCGCATTCGTATTCTTGATAATTCATTTTCAACAATTAAGCACAAAACGCTTCAACACTCGCTAAAATTCCTTGTGTATCTAAACCGCATTCTGTGAGACATTCTTCTCGAGAACCTTGCTCAACGAAATAATCAGGCAATCCTAAATTCAAAATAGGCATTAAAATTTTTTGTGTTTGCAAGAAACGGTTAATGGCTTCACCTGCGCCACCTGCCAACACGTTTTCTTCAACCGTCACAAACACATCGTGCGTTTTAGCCAGTTCTAAAATTAACGCTTCATCGAATGGTTTAACAAAACGCATATTCACAACCGTTGCGCCAAGTTGTTTACCGATATTTAACGCAGGCGCAACCATGCTTCCCCACGCTAATACCGCAATGCGCCGACCATTATGGCGAATTTCCGCTTTTCCGATTTCTAATTCTGTCAATGCGCTATCAATTGCTGAACCTGTGCCTTTACCGCGTGGATAACGCACCGCCGCACAACCGTTGTATAAAAAGCCTGTGGTGAGCATTTGCCGACATTCGTTTTCATCGGCAGGAGCCATAATCACCATGTTAGGAATACAACGCAAATAACTGTAATCAAAACTACCCGCATGTGTTGGACCATCGGGACCAACTAATCCCGCACGGTCTAACGCAAATAAAACATCCAAATTTTGCAAAGCCACGTCATGAATCAATTGGTCATAAGCGCGTTGTAAAAAGGTTGAATAAATAGCAACAACAGGTTTTGCCCCTTCACACGCGTGACCTGCGGCGAGTGTTACGGCGTGTTGCTCGGCAATTGCCACGTCAAAATAACGGTCAGGGAATTTTTCTGAAAATTGTACTAAACCCGAACCTTCTCGCATGGCAGGCGTGATGCCTAATAAGCGTTTATCTTTTGCTGCCATATCGCACAACCACTGTCCGAAAACTTCGGTATAGGTTGGATGAGAAGGCGGCGCTTTTGGCAAATGATCTAACGTGTGGTCAAAT
>DALYHZ010000326.1:0-2190 GCA_031970635.1 Methylococcaceae bacterium
AGCCACTTCTGGTGTTTTAGCAATGGTTGTGGGTATGGCGGTTAAAGATATTATCGCCAACGTTTTTTCAGGCATTATTTTAAATTTCGAACGCCCATTTAAAGTCGGCGATAAGATAAAAATAAATACCATCACCGGTACAGTTAAAGATATTACATGGCGAACAACGCGCGTGGAATCTACAGATGGTCACATGGTGAGTTTGGCCAATGGTAAAGTGACCGAAGCGTTTATGGAAAATTTCAGTCAAACACCAAATGGCGTTGCTGTCAAAGTTCATTTTTATGCCAAACCCGATGTTGAGCCGCTTCAAGTTATTTCGATTATCATGGATGCGCTTAATATTTTTTGTCGCGACCTCCCTGATTATGAGCCAAGTGTAAAATATGAAGGGGTTGTCAATGTAAATGGCGATTGGGTTTCCGATTATGTGGCGAGTTATCGCTTGGCAAGTGGCAGTAAAAAAGCCTCTACACAAGAAAATCTTTGGTTGTACATCCAAAATAAATTCTCTGAACAAGGCATTTTACTGCTTTCGAAAAAATGACGCGTTTTTTAAGTTGCATTTTGCAACTTAAAACAGGCATGAAACGAAAAAAGGAACATTTAGTTCCTTTTTTTGTGTTTGAAATTTCTCTATCAGTGAGCCATTACTAACATCACAAAAAATGGCAAACTGGCAGTGCATAGCAACCGCTTAGGATTTGGAATGTCGCATAAACTGTGACCAAACACAAAACAGGCAATCCATAAACTTACAATCAACAACGTTGCATTCGGTTCAGAAATGAACAACGCATAATTCCAAGTTGTAAAAAAAATCAGAAAAAGTATACGAACGGCTTGATGCGTCTTTTGTTCGCCAAAACGCACGGCAAAGGTTTGTTTATTCACACGTCTATCGGTTTCAATTTGACGCGGTTGGTGGGAAAGCAACAGTGCAACGGCAAGTGAACCGAAGGCAATCGAGCCTAAAAAAATAGGTAGTTCCAATTTTTGACTGGCTACAAACCAAAGACAACTAAAAACACCGCCGTAACAAATGGCTGTAACCCATTCGCCCGAACGTGAATAAGACAACGGTTTTTCGCCTGAATTGTATAAGTAACCTAAACCAATCAATGGCAAGGCAATTAACAATATCCAAAGTTTTTCTATCCAAATCAGTGTTGCAAATCCTAATAATCCGCTGGCAATAAAACTTAACCAACCATGAAATGTTGCAACGCTTAGATTCTGGTTGTGAAAACGCACCCACGAATCCCATTTTTCAACATCTGCGCCTAATTTCCAATCGGCGACATCGTTAAATAAGTTAATGGCGTGCTGAACTAATACGACGGCAAATGTGGCAATAAACAAAGCCAGTTGTGTTTTGCCTTCGGGTTGAACTAAAAGCCAAACGCCAATGCTTGGCAAAATTGAAACTAAATAAATGGCAGGATTTAATACCTGCCACCAATGTAGATTTTGCATTTAGGCGACAGCGGCTTTTTGAAAATCCGTCAGCGCGGTATAAAACCATTCTGCATGTTGTCGTTCGGAATCGACCACACGCTGATAAACATCGCTGGTTTTTTCATCATTTGCGGCTTTGGCTTGGTCTCTAAAACGTGGATAAATGTCTAAGTATTCACGCTCTTCAACACGAATTGCCACAGTGAGTGCTTTTTCAATAACGGCTTGCGGATTGATTTTGATAAGCTCGTCGCAGTTTTCACGAATCGTTTGTAATGCGTCGATAGCACGTTGCGTATCTTCGCCACGTTGAGGAACACCAATGTCATCATACAAAGCGCGTAACCATACCGAATGTAATTTTTCTTCGCCAGCGACTTTACGAAACAGCGTGGCTAATTTTGGATGCCCTGCTTTTTCTGCCCAACGTGCAAATTCGGGATACATGATTTTCGCTTCATATTCTTCGACATCAATAAATGACGCTGCCGTTTCGCCACGGTCTTCACATTGTTTTGCCGCTGCAAAGCATTGAAAAATCATCTCTTCGGTAATTTCTGTGTTTAACATGGTGTCCTCGTTATAAAAAATAAAAATACAAACTAAAAATTAAAGGCTTTTGCTTTCGAGGCTTGAATGGCGAATTGTTCTTGCCAATCTTCGCCTGAAAATTTCCTCGCTAACGCAACGGCAATATGTTCAGTTTCTAAGCCTAAATCTTTGTTACGACCT
>DALYHZ010000327.1:0-2190 GCA_031970635.1 Methylococcaceae bacterium
AATGGCAAATGCGAACCATGACCAGTGTTGAGGAATTGTAAAACACGCTGAATTTTTCATCGATGCCGTAGCAGGTTATCACGCCGATTTCGTTTTATTTCCCGAATATATGAGTGCGCCGTTGATGGGGTTGTTTAATGATAAACATCCACCGGATGCCATTCGCGCTCTTGCAGGTTTTAGTCGAGACATTCGTAACGGGCTGCTCGAAATGGCAATGTCATATAACATCAATATTATCGCCGGTTCATTGCCTGAATATAGCAATCATGAACTTTATAACGTGTCGTGGTTATTGCGTCGTGACGGAACATTTGAAGCGCAATATAAAATCCACGTTACCACTGACGAAGTGAGTTGTTGGGGAGTAAAAGGTGGCGATGCGCTAAAAGTGTTTGATACCGATTGTGGAAAAATTGCGGTATTGGTGTGTTTTGATTCGGAATTCCCTGAATTGGCGCGATTAGCTGCGTTGCAAGGCGCTCAAATTCTTTTCGTGCCGTTTTGGACTGATACGAAAAATGCGTATTTACGTGTGCGTTGTTGCTCGCATGCCAGAGCGATTGAAAATGAATGTTTCGTGGCAATTACAGGCAGTGTCGGCAATTTACCACACGCTGAAAATATGGATATTCAATACGCCCAAGCCGCCATTTTCAGTCCGAGTGATTTTTCATTTCCGCACGATGCTATTTTGGCAGAAGCCACGCCAAATACGGAGATGACGTTAATTGCTGACGTGAATTTAGATTTATTAAAACAAGCGCGTACGCGTGGTGCGGCACGAAATTTAGAAAAACGTCGCACAGATTTGTATCGTTTAGAGTGGTTTTGATCTATAAAAGCCCGTCTCAATCGTATGATAATTCGCTGTCTGTGATGGATGGCAGGCAGACGAATCTATCTATCTATCTATCTATCTATCTATTTTATGAAATTACTAAAATTTATTTTGCCTCTTTTCGCCGTATTTTTAATTTCACCTGCTCATGCTGAAAATGATGATTCTGACGAATTTTCAATAATGCGAGAATTATCCAAACGTGGCTGGCATGATATGGAAGATGAGAAGTGGAATATGTATGGGCAATTCACCTATATTTCTTATTGGCACGGCAGTTTTAATGCGCCTTACACAAATTTAAATGGCAGTAATAGTTCATTGGAACCCAAACAAGATTATGGTTACACCGGCACAGGCGATTTATATTTCGGGTTAAAAACATTTTGGGACGGTGGCGAAATTTATGCTGCGCCAGAAAGTATTGCAGAAGCTCCCTTTTCAGGTTTAAAAGGCATTGGTGGCGACATTAACGATTTTGAATTACAAAAGAATGGTGGCAGACTACCAATTGTTTATCGTTCAAGAGCGTATCTTAAACAAACTATCAATTTAGGCGGTGATAAAATTCACTTAGATTCTGGACCGATGCAACTCGCCAGTACCGTTGATAGTCGACGTTTAACGTTTCGTGTGGGCGGTTTTAGTATTTTGGATTTTTTTGATAAAAATTCGTTCTCAGGGGATTTGCGTAAACAGTTTATGAATATGGCATTCATGACGCATACCGCCTATGATTTTTCATCCGATGCTCGTGGTTACAGTTTCGGTGGCGTTGTTGAATATTTCCATGACGATTGGGCAATTCGTTTTGGACGCATCACGCCGCCCCAAAATCCGAATGATTTGCCAATTGATTATAGAATCTTTAAATATTACGGTGATCAAGTTGAAATCGAACATCATCACAAATTATTTGGTCGTGATGGCGCGGCGCGTTTGTTAGGTTATCGAAATCATTTAAATACCGGACGTTTTGATGAGGCAATTGCGGCATTTCAAAATGATCCCTCTAAAAACGCAACGACTTGTACGGGATATAACTATGATTCCCAAAATGCTACTGCGCCTGATTTATGTTGGGTGCGTAGACCTCAAAATAAAATGGGTATCGGTATCAATTTAGAACAACAAGTCACCGATGACGTTGGGTTATTTTTTAGAGGCATGTATTCAGACGGTAAAACGGAAGTTTTTGCTTACACCTCGGCAGACAGATCAATTTCTTTTGGTGCGCTTGCAAACGGCATGCGTTGGGGACGAGATAAAGACCAGTTAGGTGTGGGTTATGCTCAAAGTTGGATTTCTGGGCAACATGTGAAGTATCTTGGCATGGGCGGGGTAGATGG
>DALYHZ010000328.1:0-2165 GCA_031970635.1 Methylococcaceae bacterium
ATGCACGCGATGCACGATATTACCGCAAGCGGTTCTACCAGTTTAGATGTCGTTGCCGGACCAATCGGTGACGCATTGGTGGCGACGGCTATTGGTATTGCAGTTGCTGTGCCTGCCGTGCTTGCGTACAACTTCTTTTTGCGTCGTGTGAAATTACAACGGATGCAATTAGAAAGTTTCGTCGCGCATTTTTTGCTTGTTGCTGATTTACCAAAAGAATAAGGGGGACTAATGGCTTTTAAACCTCAATCTGAAGACGAAAGCGCGATGAGTGAAATCAACGTCACGCCGCTTGTGGACGTGATGCTTGTTCTTGTCATTATTTTGCTTGTGACCGCACCACTTTTAACCCAATCAGTCAACGTAAAACTGCCTAAAACGGCGGAAACCGTCGCCGATACGCAAACACAGCCGTTGCAACTTGGTATCGACGCGCAAGGTGCAATTACGCTGAATAAAAATCCAATCGCCGACTTAGCCACACTAGAAACCACGTTAAAAGCAGAATTTGCTAAAGACCCAGAAATAGGTGTGCATTTGTATGCTGACCAAGCGGTGGTTTATGCAAAAGTTGCTGAAGTGATGGCAACTGTGCAACACGCGGGGATTTCTAAAATTGCGTTTGTGAGTATTGAGCAATGAAGTTAATTAGCTTTTTATTTTTATTTGCCTACACGCAAATCAGCTTTGCCCACGACCCAGGTTTGAGTTCTGCCGAAGTGATTTTGAACGAAAAAGGTGTGGATATTTCGCTCACTTTTGCTTTGCAAGACACGGAATCTTTCGCGCCAATGGATAGTGACGGAGATGCAGAAGTGACCGATGTTGAGCGTGAGGCAGCAAAACCTGAAGTTGCCGCTTTACTCGCAAAGGAATTGGATGTAACGCTCAACAATCAAAACGTGAAACCAGTTGAAGCGGGAACTGTATTTTTTGATAAACAAAACAACGCGCACATTTTGTTTCATTACGAACCTGTGGCGACCAGTTTAAAAATGCAGTTGTTGTTTTTGAATAAATTGCCCGATGGACATAAACAAGTTGTCACGATTAAAGATGCAACGGGTAAAAGTTTGCGTGAAAAAATGCTCACGCAACAAGATAACAGCCTCGAATTAAATTTATCAGCTGGCGAAAAATCGTCGATGTTTAAAGAATTTTTCGAACTTGGTGTCGAACATATTTTAACGGGATATGACCATTTATTATTTTTGTTTGCGTTGCTGATTGTCACGCATCGTTTTTGGTCAGCCTTTGGAATTATCACGTTTTTTACTATCGCACATTCCATCACACTTGCGATTGCAGGGATGAATTTATTAACCATTCCTAGCACGATTGTTGAACCGCTCATTGCGGCATCGATTGTTTATGTTGGATTAGAAAATTTAATTCGCAAAGAACCCAAAGGCAGAAAATACCTCACGTTTTCATTCGGGTTAATTCATGGGTTTGGCTTTGCCGCCGTGTTACAAGAAATGAATATTACCAGCATCGAATCTGGCATTTTAGTGCCGTTGTTTTCGTTCAATTTAGGTGTTGAAACGGGGCAGTTAATTGTTACGTCAATTGCGCTTCCCATTATTTGGTGGCTACACACAAAACCCATGATTGAAAAATACTTCGTTCCTGTTTGTTCAACCGTCGTCTGTTTAGCGGGTAGTTACTGGTTGATTGAACGCACCCTTTTATAAAAATAATAAATCATGAAAAAAAATCACTCGTTTAAATTAACGCTGTTGTCGCTAGCCATTGCGGCAAATTTTTCCGCTTATGCGCACGCCGAATTTTCCGAATCGAATTCAGATTTAGCGGCGGCTGAACAAGAACAAAAAGAAAAAACGAAAAAATCAAAATCATCAAAAAAAGAAAATGAGCCTGTTGAATTTGACGACATGGTAATTACGCAACGCGCTGATTCATTGGTTGGCATTGCAAACAGCGCATCGCAAGGGAATGTCGGACAAGAACAATTAAAATATCGCCCCATCACTCGTCCTAGTGAAGTGCTTGAAACTGTTCCTGGTTTAATTTCAACGCAGCACAGCGGCGAAGGTAAAGCCGCGCAGTATTATATTCGTGGTTTTAATTTAGACCATGGAACAGATTTTTTAACGCAAGTTGACGGCGTACCTGTGAATTTACCATCACATTCACACGGTCAG
>DALYHZ010000329.1:0-2164 GCA_031970635.1 Methylococcaceae bacterium
GCATAAAACGTATACGTTGACGCAATCGTCGTTCAATCAATAACGTACCCTCTTGCGTTCCTGTTCCTTTTAAGCAGTATTTTGATAAATAATGTCGAGGAATTTCCGACATACATTCTATCGGATAAACGCCCATACGCGCTTTTTCTAAAACGCGACTACTTAAATCTGAGGCAATAATTTCCCACGGAGCATTACCCAATAATTCATCCAGCAGCATCGCAATGCTGTATGGTTCTTCACCACTTGAACAAGCCGCACTCCAAATACGCAATTCTTTTCCCGATTTTGCAGAATGTAAAATGCACTGACGTAAAAAATCAAAATGTTTTGGTTCACGAAAAAAATGGGTTTCATTTGTAGTGAGTAAATCGACCGCTATTTGCAATTCCTTTTTTCCATCAATTGCTGTAATCATACGAAGGTATTCGTTATAACTTGCTAAACCATAATGTCTAAGCCGTTTTGCCAAACGGCTTGCCACAAGTGTTTTTTTCGCAGGAGACATACTAATACCGGCAATGCGGAAAATTAAATCTCGAATTCGCGTAAATTCGGTTTCTTTTAATACAACATCCGCTAACGTTGGTTGATATGTGATGGGCATTTTGATTACTCCACTCTAAATTAAAGTGAAACGCAAAGGCTGATAATTCTGTTGTCTCAATTTGATGTAATTCATAATACTTCTGTTGATAAGTGAGAATGTGTCATGACTAAGGTTGCCATATCGTCCATCGATAACACATGCTGTATATTTAAGATGATGACAAATTTGCCATTTATCTTTCCCATTCCAGCAATAAAGTCTGTGTGAATATCAGTACCAAATGATGGGGCGGATTCAATTTCATTATCTGGTATTTCCAATACTGCATTTACCGCATCAACCATTACACCAATACTGTGCGTCTCTAATTCTGTTGTCACATCGATGATAATAATACAATTACGTCGCCCCACTAGGGTGAGTGATTTTCCAAAACGCGCACACAAATCAATAACTGGCACAACAGCCCCTCTTAAATTAATAACACCTCGAATAAAATCTGGCATACGTGGCACTACCGTAAGTTGGCTATATTGAATAATCTCTTTAATGCACAGGATACTAGTAGCATAAGTCTCACCACTTAACATAAATGTAAGATATTGTTGCTCTTCCATTGCGGGCAATGCATTTGCTGTTTGTGTAATTGCACTCATAGCATTCTCCTAAAATTAAAACCGAACAAATTCTGATTCATTAGGAAAAATTGTTTGTTTTGATACGGCTATTTTTTTAACAGGAGAAGTATGTTTTGTTTTCACGTGAAAAGGTTGCGTTTCAGCTTTGTTCATCGTAAAAAATGCCATAAGTTCTTGGAGTTGTTGAGCTTGACCACTCATCTCTTCGGAGGTTGCAGCCAATTCTTCTGACGAACTCGCATTTTGTTGAGTAATTTGATTGAGCTGGCTCATTGCGACATTTATTTGATTTACGCCAGCTGATTGTTCCTCAGAAGCCGCCGATATTTCTTGTACCAATTCGGACGTTTTTTTAATGGATGGCACGATAGTACCTAATAATTTCCCTGCACTTTCCGCCATACCCACACTATTTTCCGCAAGTTCGCCAATTTCTTTAGCGGCAATTTGACTGCGTTCGGCAAGTTTGCGAACTTCTGCGGCGACAACAGCAAAACCTTTTCCATGTTCTCCAGCACGCGCCGCTTCGATCGCGGCATTTAAAGCCAGCAGATTGGTTTGATAGGCAATATCATCAATAATGCCAATTTTCCCAGCGATACTTTTCATCGCATCAACCGTTTCATTAACCGCTTTACCGCCTTGCACAGCTTCATCACTTGCTTGCGTTGCCATACTGTTGGTGATTTTTGCATTTTCAGTATTTTGGTCGATAGAGGATGACATTTGTTCAACAGCGGCACTGGTTTCTTCAACCGATGCCGCTTGTTCACTGGTTGCCTGACTGATACTTTGTGCTGTGGCAGACACTTCTTCGCTGGCAGAGGCAATATTCGTAGCAGCGTTTGCGACTTCGCTAATTATTTGTGAGAGTTTTGCATTGGTGTTATTCACGGCATCCTTAAAGTCTTTAAGTTGCCCTTTATAATCACCATCTACGGTAAGTGTGAGATTTCCATGTTCCATTTCCATGAGT
>DALYHZ010000330.1:0-2153 GCA_031970635.1 Methylococcaceae bacterium
AGGCACACCAACTTCTAACACTTTGTCACCAAGTTGCACCACCTCGAAACCGTTTAAACTCAGATTTTTTACAGGTTCTGCTAAGTCCAAGATGAAATAATCAACATGCAATCGCGTGAGCAAACTTGCCATATCAGAATGTTCGATGATTTTGCCACTATCAATAATAGCAATGTTGCGGCATAAACTTTCGGCTTCTTCTAAATAATGAGTAGTCAAAATAATGGTTGTGCCTTGCGCGTTCACGTCTTTCATCATTTCCCACATACTGCGCCGAATTTCGATGTCAACGCCAGCCGTTGGTTCATCGAGAATAAGCAGTTTTGGTGAATGCACCATTGCACGCGCAATCATAACGCGTCGTTTCATGCCACCGGATAAACGACGTGAAAGCGTATCGCGTTTGTCCCATAAATCGACTTGTTTTAAACAAGTTTCCACGCGCTGTAATGCCAATTTTCGTGGAATACCGTAATAGCCTGCTTGATTGAGAACGATGCTTTTTGCGGTATCAAATTGATTAAAATTGATTTCTTGCGGCACTAAACCCAAACAGCTTTTGGCTAAATTTCGTTGCGTTTTAACATCGTAACCAAAAATTTTTACCGACCCGCTCGTTGCATTGATGAGTGAACTAATAATGCCAATCGCAGTGGATTTTCCGGCACCGTTCGCGCCAAGTAACGCGAAAAAATCGCCTTGTTTGACTTCTAAATCAATGCCTTTTAATGCTTCAAAGCCGTTTTGATATGTTTTACGAAGATTTTGAATAGAGAGTGCGTTCATGATGAAAACAAAATAGTGACAACGCGGCTAGTTTAGCAGTTTTTGATACAAAAAATTGGCAAAAGAAAAAGCCGCGCTAGTTTAAAACTAGCACGGCTTACCTTTTTCTTAAAACGAACGGAGAGAAATCTCGCGCTTATTTGCTGCCTAAGTAAGCAAATAATGCGTCAACCGCTTGGTCTTCGCCGTAGCCCGCTTTTTTCACAGGACCTACTTCCATGATCGCTGCGATAGCTTTTGGCATGCCGCCTTTACCGTCTTTCAAAGTTTGTTCAAAGCTAGCACGTGTTAATTTGCCAGATTTTACTAAATCAAATAATTGTGGGTTTGACGCGATGTCATGGCAAGTGCCGCAACCGCGACCAAATGAACGTTCGTAAATTTTTGCGCCGATTTCTAATTTTTCATCAGCGAAAACTGAACCGCTTAAACCGATTAACGCAACGCCTGCGAAAGCTAAAAGTGCTTTTTTCATAATATCCTCAATGGTAGTAAAAACTGTTTTTCTTGTTCTAAAAAACATATTCAAGTGAAAGTTTGAACGCGCAAAGGATAAGGAGTTTAACGCTAAAATTCAACGCTTTTGTTAAAAATAATCACGACTTTAATCAGCTTTATTTGCAAACCAATTCAGTTTTTCATGCAGGTTGACCACTGTACCTATAATAATTAGTGCGGGCGGTTTAATGGATTCATGTTTTACAATTTCTGGCAACGTGCTTAACGTTCCTGTTATCACGCGCTGTTGCGAAGTCGTTCCTTCTTGAATTAACGCAATCGGTAAATCTGGCGAACTACCGTGAGCAATCAATGAGTAGCAAATTTGTTCCAATCCCACTAACCCCATATAAATCACAACAGTTTGATTTGGCACAGCTAATTGTGTCCAATTCAAATGCACGGAATCATCCTTCAAATGTCCGGTCACAAAAATACACGATTGCGCGTGGTCTCGATGCGTAAGTGGAATACCCGCGTAGCTCGCGCAACCTGTCGCGGCGGTAATCCCAGGCACAACTTGAAACGCGACGCCTTGTTCCATTAACGTTTCAATCTCTTCGCCACCACGCCCAAAAATAAACGGATCACCGCCTTTTAATCGCGCCACGCGTTTACCTTCTTTGGCAAGTTTTACCAACAGCGCGTTAATTTCTTCTTGGGGCAGGGCATGACGGCTACGTTCTTTGCCCACATAAACTTTTTCAGAATCACGTCGCGCTAAATCCAAAATATCCGGCGAAATTAAACGATCATAAACCACCACATCGGCTTGTTGCATTAAACGTAACGCACGAAAAGTCAGTAAATCTGCCGCGCCTGGTCCTGCACCAATTAAATATACTTCGCCACGATTTCTTGGTTCAATC
>DALYHZ010000331.1:0-864 GCA_031970635.1 Methylococcaceae bacterium
CGCAAAAAATACACCACACCACTTCGTCAAGATTATTCTCTCGAACTCGATTGGGGTTGGATTGAATGCAAAATCGAAGAAAAAGTGGCGATGCTCAAACATGCCGAACTCAACGACCAACAATTTCTCAATAACAACACTTGTGGCGCAAATGCTCAAGCGGTTGCAGATGCTGTTGTGGAGAAAATGGAGGCTTGCACGGATAAATATGAAGCTGAAAAACTTCATATCAATTTCAGAATCGAAAACAAGCCACCGATTATGCCGGTAAATGTATTTATGGATACTGACCGTATTTTAGGTACGAAGTTAATGGAATTGCGGAATACCGATTATTACGCTTTGCCATTAGCTGAATTGCGTAAAGTGCGTGGCGTGAGAACGATTACGTTGCAATAAGCTAAATTGCTAATTTTGGAAGTGCCTGTTGCGTGCTAACAGGCATCTTCTTTAACCATCCATAAAACAAAAATTATTCATCATGTTAGAAACACTCAATGCTTCGGCGTATCCAGAAAAAAACAAGCCTAATTCTGAATTGACCAAACTTTATGATTCACAACGCTACACAGCATATACCGAAGACTTAGAATTTATGTGGCGGTGGACAATTTACCAAGACAATAAACTGATTCAAGAAGGTTGTTCACTTTCATTAGATTCATCAAGACGCGCGGTGCAACACGTTATGCGTTTTTTTAATATGAGTGATAAACGTCAAGAGATAGAGCAGGGAATTTAAGAATGGCAAGCACATATCAAGTAAAAATTATTACCCAAGATAATGAATCCGTCGTATTCGATTGCCGTTCAGACGAAGACGTGATTAGTGCAGCATTACGTCAAGACATTTATTTAATGGCT
>DALYHZ010000331.1:874-2125 GCA_031970635.1 Methylococcaceae bacterium
CATGCCGCGAAGGCGGTTGCGCGACATGCAAAGGTTTTTGTGCGGAAGGCGATTACGTTATGGGCAAATACAGCTTTCAAGCTCTGCCCGATGAAGAAGAAGCCGCTGGCGAAGTTTTATTGTGCCGCTGTTATCCGACCACCGATATTGAAGTTGAAGTACCTTACACTTATGACCGTATTTCGTTTTCACCTACCGATTTGTATTTTGAAGCCGAAGTGAGCGAAATTTCGCAAATTTCAAGTAACGTCATGCGTTTGTTATTAAAACGAACTGGCGATGATTTGCAAGTTAAGTTCGATTCGGGACAGTTTTTCGATTTAGAAATTCCAAATACCACCACAACACGTTCTTATTCGCCAGCCAATACGGCAAATAAAAAAGGCGAATTAGAGTTTTTAATTCGCATTGTTGAAGGTGGTAAATTTTCAACGTATTTAAAAAATGACGCGAAAGTCGGGCAAAAAATCCAAGTTAAAAGCGCGTCGGGGATTTTTGGTTTAAAAGAAAATGGCTTTACGCCACGTTATTTTGTGGCGGGTGGAACAGGTCTAGCTCCAGTTTTATCAATGGTTCGTCGGATGCACGAATGGGAAGAACCACAAAAATGCGTGATTTATTTTGGTGTGAATACGCAAGAAGAAGTCTTTTTTTTGCCAGAATTGGAAAAATTAGCGGAGGAAATGAAAACGCTGGAATTGCGAATTTGCGTCTGGAAATATACAGATGATTGGCACGGAGAAAAGGGCAGTGTGGTTGATATTTTGCGCCGCGATTTAACGGAAACGGGGGCTAAACCTGATTTATATTTGTGTGGTCCGCCAGGAATGGTGGATGCAACGTTTGCAGTTTGCGATGAGCTTGGCATTCCAAAAGAACGTATTTATTTAGAAAAATTTTTACCCAGCGGTTCATAAAATCGGTGCGATGCCCATGAAACTTGCGGACAGAGAATTTCTTAATGGCATGGTTGAGCAGTTCGATGAATCGATTAAACAATTGGCTACCCAAGAAAAAGACGTTTTAAACCGAATTGGCAGCGAAAGAGCCGAAGAATTACGCGAGTTTTGGAAGCAAGAATTGACCGAAGAGGAAGAACGATTTTTCAGAATGACGATGGATTATTGGGATAAAAAGCTGATTCAAATTTGGGCGCGAATCAAACGGATTCGACACACTCGCGCCGAAGTCGGACATAGCCTGATGAAATCCCCACTTATAAATAACGGTTAAAACGAGAACAGTTATGAC
>DALYHZ010000332.1:0-1699 GCA_031970635.1 Methylococcaceae bacterium
GCCATCGCCCAAAACCACTCCACCGCCAGAATAAATAACAGGGCGTTGCGCGACTAAAAGCAACTCAATGGCTTTTTTAATTTGCCCTTTATTACCTGATGTTGCGGGATGGTAGGAACGCATTTCCACTTTTTTGGGATAGTGATAAGACACTACTTTATCCGGTGCGGTTACATCTTTTGGAATATCAATGACCACAGGTCCTGGTCTGCCAGACGTTGCGACGTAAAAGGCTTTTTTAATCGTTTCGGCGATTTTGGTAACATCGCTCACTAAAAAATTATGTTTCACACAAGGACGTGTGATACCAACCATATCAACTTCTTGAAACGCATCGCTACCAATCACTGGCGACGGTACTTGACCGGAAATCACCACCATTGGAATTGAATCCATGTATGCTGTCGCAATACCTGTGACCGCATTCGTCGCACCAGGTCCTGAAGTGACTAAAACAACACCAGGTTTGCCTGTTGCACGTGCATAACCATCAGCGGAATGCGTTGCACCTTGTTCGTGCCGAACTAAAATGTGTTTAACATCATCTTGTTGAAAAAGCGCGTCGTACAAGTGCAAAACCGCACCGCCCGGATAACCAAAAATATACTCAACACCTTCATCTTTAAGACTTTGAATTACAATCTGTGCGCCATTTAGCTCCACACTATCACCCTCAAATAAACTGGAATATAACGTTTGTTGAGGCTAATTATAGTGAATTTACGCTCAAAATACTTCACTTTTTCGCCACAATTGCATACGACTTGCTTAGATTCGCTTGCTTTTGCATTAGTTGACGTTGGTTTTTTGCCTCCGGTATAGTGTGACTAACCTCATGTTTTTTTAAAAAATTCGGAAATCTTTCATCATGTCTACATTCACGCCCATGCCGCGTTGGAAAAGTTATCTCACTCTTTGTAAACCAAATGTTGTCGCGGAAATGTTGTTTACAGCAATTGTTGGAATGTTGCTTGCCACACCAACGTTGCCACCACTTGATTTATTATTTTTCAGTTTGGTAGGAATCGGTTTTGCCTCAGCGTCAGCGGCGGCAATCAATCATTTTATCGATAGACAAGCCGATGCAAAAATGCGCCGCACAGAAAAACGACCTTTGCCACAAGGTGAACTCAGCACCAAAAACGTTCTTACTTTTGCGACAATTTTAGGCATTGTTGGCGTGCTTGTATTGATTTTCAAAGTTAATTTGCTCACAACCGTGCTGACAGTTTTATCGCTTTTTGGCTATGCGATTCTTTATACTTGTTATTTAAAACGCGCGTCACCACAAAATATTGTCATCGGTGGTTTATTTGGCTCAACACCGCCATTACTGGGTTGGTGTGCGATGACTGGCGAAGTACATCCTTATGCTTTATTACTTGCGTTAATTATTTTTGTTTGGACACCGCCGCATTTTTGGGCGTTAGCGATTGCTCGCCAAGAAGAATACGCGAAAGTAAATATTCCCATGTTGCCCGTTACACATGGCGCGGATTACACCCGTTTGCAAATTCTGCTTTATACCGTTTTGCTATTCCTTGTGACGTTATTGCCGTATTTAACGGGGATGAGCGGTCTAATTTATTTAGTCAGCACATTGCTATTAAACAGCGTATTTTTATATTTGGTGATTGTCATGATGCGCGTCAAAGACAATAAAACCGCCATGCGCACTTTTTGGTATTCCATCGTTTAT
>DALYHZ010000332.1:1730-2110 GCA_031970635.1 Methylococcaceae bacterium
TATTTGAGAATCAATTTATGACTTTTACGCACCACGAACATACGCCAGAGCCAGAACATCCGTTTGCTGAAATTGTCCGCATTTTAGGCAAAGGCAAAAAAGGTTCTCGCCCTTTAACACAAGACGAAGCCTATAAAGCCATGAAAATGATTTTGGCAGATGAGGTTTTGCCGATTCAATTAGGCGCATTTTTAATGCTTATGCGTGTTAAAGAAGAAACGCCCGAGGAACTTGCGGGATTTGTGCAAGCAGGACGCGAGTTTTTTCAATTTTCAAATAGCGTTCACGTCGATTTAGATTGGTCATCGTATGCGGGAAAACGTCGGCATTTGCCTTGGTTTTTATTGTCGGCGTTATTATTGGCACAAAATGGCGTGCGT
>DALYHZ010000333.1:0-2068 GCA_031970635.1 Methylococcaceae bacterium
CATTGCTGACACGGCTTTCTTTGGCCCTGAAAACGAATTCTTCATTTTTGATGATGTTCGTTGGGGCGCGGATATGAGTGGCTCTTTTTACAAAATTGATTCAGAAGAAGCGGGCTGGAATGCCGAAAAAGTTTATCCAGACGGCAACACAGGTCATCGTCCAGGTATAAAAGGGGGGTATTTCCCGGTGCCACCTGTGGATTCATTCCAAGACATGCGTTCTGCAATGTGCCAAACATTAGAAGCGATGGGCATGGTCACAGAAGTTCACCACCACGAAGTTGCAACCGCTGGTCAATGTGAAATTGGTGTGAAATTCAATACATTGGTTAAAAAAGCTGACCAAGTTTTAGAATTAAAATACGTTATCGCAAATATCGCTCACGCTTATGGCAAAACAGCGACTTTCATGCCTAAACCATTAGTTGGTGACAACGGTAGCGGTATGCACGTTCACCAATCGTTATCAAAAGATGGTGTAAACTTGTTCAGTGGTGATTTATATGGCGGTTTATCTGAAACAGCGTTGTATTACATTGGCGGTATCATTAAACACGCAAAAGCATTAAACGCTTTCACAAACGCGTCAACAAACAGCTACAAACGTTTAGTTCCAGGTTTTGAAGCACCTGTTATGTTAGCGTATTCAGCGCGTAACCGTTCTGCATCGATTCGTATTCCTTTCGTTCGCAATCCAAAAGGTCGTCGTATCGAAGTGCGTTTCCCAGATTCAACAGCAAACCCATACTTGGCATTTTCTGCAATGCTTATGGCTGGTTTAGACGGTATTCAAAATAAAATTCATCCTGGCGATGCGATGGATAAAGATTTATACGACTTGCCACCAGAAGAAGAAAAAAATATCCCACAAGTTTGCCACGCATTCGACCAAGCTTTAGACGCATTGGACAACGACCGTGAATTCTTAACAAAAGGTGGTGTATTCACAAACGACGTAATTGACGCTTACATTGCGTTAAAAATGGAAGAAGTCACACGTCTACGTATGAGTACACACCCTGTTGAATACGATATGTATTACAGCTTGTAATTAAAAACTTCCGTTTTTAGTTTTACAAAGAACGCCCCAGAAATGGGGCGTTTTCATTTAAATTTATTTTATGAAACTCATCCCCGTCATCGACTTAAAAAACGGCATCGTTGTTCATGCTAAACAAGGGCAACGCGAACAGTATCAACCGATAAAAAGTGTACTCACGGCGAATTCTGATATTTATTCCGTGTTACATGGCTTTTTGAATTTATATCCTTTTGACACATTTTATATTGCTGATTTAAATGCGATTACAGGGCAGGGCGATAATGCCGCGCTTATTTGCCAAGTATTAAATGATTTTCCTGAAATAATATTTTGGATTGACGCAGGTTATCAGCAGGCAAGAATATTTTCAGAAAATTATTTGCCTGTGTTAGGGAGTGAATGTTTCAATGATGAAAATATTTGCGAACTTTTGGCGTTCAAACAGCATTTTGTATTGTCGCTGGATTATGGCGCGACTGGTGAAATGCTTGGCGCGAAAAAACTGTTTACACAATCAAATTATTGGTCAGAAAACATAATCGTGATGACATTGAATCGGGTAGGAAATTCGCAAGGTGTAAACGTCGAGTTATTACGACAATTCAAGCAAAACTATCCACAAAAAACTTTTATTGCGGCAGGTGGTGTGCGAGGCATTGAGGACATTTGGCAACTAAAAAACATTGGTGTAAATCATGTTTTATTAGCAAGTGCCTTGCATTCTGGTGCAATCACAACAGCAGATATTGCTAAGATTTAGGCAAAAAAATACCCCAGCAAGCTGAGGTATTTTTCATTTATTCGTTTTTAAGCTAAAAAGCTCAAGCTGAATTAAACGTTGTTTGCAGCAAATGGGTGTTTTGCTTCTTTTTTCGCAGCAACAACTTCTTTCGCAGTTGGAGTGCCAGCAACAGCGCGTTCAATTGCTTCTTTAGTTGCTTTGTAGTTGAATTCTTCGATTTTTGCATCGTCTTCAGCCAACCAGTGGATGAAAACGCCAACAGAAATGAACAAATCATCTGCTTC
>DALYHZ010000334.1:0-2048 GCA_031970635.1 Methylococcaceae bacterium
ACTCGACGAATATTTGAATATCGAACTTGATGATTTTGAAACGTTGCAGGTGGACGTGTGATTGATGATTTCTTAACGAACTTGCGCGAAATGATGACCACACACGCCGTTGATGTTTCAGTGGTTGATAAGGTCGTCAAGGACGTGCGTAAAAACTGGGGCGGTATACCTATTTACATCAAAAAAACTACCAGCACAGATTCTCGCAATGCCGAAATATGCCGTAAATTCAATGGCAAAAACCACGCGGATTTATGCCGCGAATTCGATTTGAGTTATCAGCAAATATGCAAAATTATCGCGCTGGGACGGATGCGTAAAGTGGTGTGATTGTGACCGACTGCATTCAATACTAGCAATGATTTGAATAGCCTGCTATTTCGATTTCCTTATTCTTTATATCTTGCTCAAGATTAGGCAAATTAAAACTTAAAGAAGCGTTCAAATGTTGAATATGAATATTTAACTGATTGAGTATCCTAGATTTTCCAGCACCATTTTTTCCTGCTAACACAACAAACTTACCAAGCCCTGTCATGTTGATGGGTTTTAAACCATTGTCTTGTAATTGTTCAGCGGGTACTACAAATCGTTTTAATGTCATTTTGATTGGTCTAGTGAGATAAATTGGTTAGCCATGAGCAACAAGTAGTTGTGGTTCTACTGTCAAAAGCTCATATTCACCACCTTGAAAAATATCAACGTTAGCAGGCAATTCAAACACCGCTTTGCACAGTAAACGGAATTGCAGTGGCGCGTCGTGGTTTAGGCGTTCAACAATCAATTCAATTTCTGAAATTTTTCGTAAATCGGCATTCAAATAACGTGGACAATAACCAACTCTAACAGGTTCATGGCTGGTTTCGACCAATAAAGCAAATTCATCATGCGCGTTATTTTCAGGGCGTAGCGTCAAACGGTCGCCAGTTTTTAATGTTTCAATTCGCACCAAAGAGGCTTCGTCTAAATAACGCAAACCATGACTTAAAAAATAAAGTTCATTTTTACCCACTGCATTTTTTTCAGGGTAAGGATAGACACAAAGTTCGTCTGTGGCGCGTTTTCCACCTGAACGAGCGAGTAACTGCATCGGCTCATGTTCAACGCCTTCGCTTAATGCTAACCAACGCAAATAATCAGGATATTCGCGGCGCGAGCGATTTAAGATGCGATTTGCAAACAAAGGAAACAATTCACGCGAGTGATACTGTTTTGTTACATCAAGCATTCTGCCCAATGACTTAAAACGCGGTGATGCTGTCGCGCCACGAGTATAAGAAAAACAATAAGCATTTTTCTCTTTCTCCAATTTGCCCACTGTATGCCAAGCGCGTGTTTGTGGGTCTTGCCAAGCAATATAAAGGGTTGTCATTGTGTTGCCTCTAATAATCGTTTTTTATTCAGTTCAAGCATTGCCACTGCAAATTTAATCGCAGTTTCACTAATTTCTGTTTTCGGTATTTGTTCAAAAATAGCCGTGCATTGTTCGATTGAAATTTCTTGCAGGCGTCGTTTCCAAAATTGGGCAGCGTTTTTACGTTTATTGGCTAAAAATTCAAATGCTGCAACGGTGGTCATGGATTTTTTGGCGGTTTTAGTTTCGTAAATGGCTGACCGTGCTTTTGTGACGTAATGGCTTATATGTTGCCCTTTATCTTTGGTACTTAACATTTCAGCACGTTTAAAATCCGTTTCGTTCTGTCCAAGTGAAGCTGCATGGTCATAAGTAGGGGCTAGATAAATTTTGTCGTCATAACTCACAACGCCCCAATTTTCATGATGCCTGTCTTGATTGGCAATCCACGCATCAAACAACAAATACCCCAAAAATACATCTAACACATTTTCTATTATCGGCGTTGGCACTTGCCAGTTTAACGGCAGTTCAATATCAGAATTTCCTAAATAGGCAATAATCCGCCGAATGGTGTGGTCATTGGCTTTATAACGAGAATCCGTCTGATAGCTATGATGAATTTCTGATAATAATTCGTTACCTGCAATTAAGCGTCCATCATCGGGGACAAAGTTTTTAGAAATAATTCCCT
>DALYHZ010000335.1:0-2035 GCA_031970635.1 Methylococcaceae bacterium
GAATCCCCAAACGGTGCAAGGTTGGCGCACGGTTGAGCAGAATCGGATGTTCACGAATCACTTCTTCGAGAATATCCCACACTTCCGCACCTTCGCGCTCTACCATTTTTTTCGCGGCTTTAATCGTTGTCGCTAAACCACGGAATTGCAATTTGCTGAAAATGAACGGTTTGAACAACTCCAACGCCATTTTTTTCGGCAAACCACATTGATGCAAACGCAATGAAGGTCCGACCACGATAACCGAACGACCTGAATAATCGACCCGTTTACCAAGTAAGTTTTGACGGAAACGACCTTGTTTCCCTTTAATCATATCCGCGAGTGATTTCAACGGACGACGGTTTGTTCCCGTAATCGCACGACCACGACGACCGTTATCGAGTAACGCATCGACCGATTCTTGCAACATGCGTTTTTCGTTACGCACGATAATGTCCGGCGCACTCAAATCTAACAGACGGTTCAAACGATTATTACGATTGATAACACGACGATATAAATCGTTTAAATCCGATGTTGCGAAACGTCCGCCATCAAGTGGCACTAATGGACGTAATTCAGGTGGTAAAACTGGTAATACTTTCAAAATCATCCATTCAGGACGATTGTTTGACTCCAATAATGCCGTTATCACTTTGAGGCGTTTGGCGTATTTTTTAATTTTGGTTTCTGAACTGGTCGAATTGATTTCTTGACGTAAACGTTCAACTTCTGCTTTTAAATCAATCGATTTAAGCAAATCATAAATCGCTTCTGCGCCCATTTTGGCAATAAATTCATCGCCATATTGCTCTTGTGCGTCTTGATATTCATCGTCGGTTAATAAGACCCCTTTTACCAACGGGGTATCACCGGTTTCTAAAACCACAAAAGATTCGAAATACAACACGCGCTCAATTTCACGCAATGTCATGTCCAATAATAACGCAATGCGCGATGGCAACGATTTTAAAAACCAAATGTGTGCAACAGGGCTGGCTAAGTCAATATGCCCCATGCGGTCACGACGTACTTTAGACAATGTGACTTCTACGCCGCATTTTTCACAAATGACACCGCGATGTTTTAAACGTTTATATTTACCGCACAAACATTCGTAATCGCTAACAGGACCAAAAATTTTGGCGCAAAATAATCCGTCACGTTCTGGTTTGAACGTACGATAGTTAATTGTTTCTGGTTTTTTTACTTCGCCATACGACCACGAACGAATCACATCCGGTGACGCAAGACCAATACGAATAGCATCAAAATCTTCTGCACGATTTTGACGTTTTAAGAAATTCATTAAATCTTTCAAGAGCTTGTCCTCTTTAAAATAAGTTTAAAAGCACAAGGCGCAAGATGCGCCTTGTTGACTGGCTTGTGCCTAGATTATTCTCGTTCTAACTCAATATTGACCGCTAATGAACGAATTTCTTTGATTAACACATTAAAGGATTCCGGCATTCCCGCTTCCATTTTGTGGTCGCCATCAACAATGTTTTTGTACATGCGCGTTCTACCAGTCACGTCATCTGATTTCACAGTGAGCATTTCTTGCAACGTATACGCCGCGCCGTAGGCTTGTAATGCCCAGACTTCCATCTCACCGAAACGTTGACCACCGAATTGCGCTTTACCACCTAACGGTTGTTGCGTTACCAAACTGTAAGGACCTGTCGAACGGGCGTGCATTTTGTCATCAACCAAATGGTTCAATTTCAACATGTACATGTAACCGACGGTCACTTTACGTTCAAACGGTTCGCCTGTAAGACCATCATACAAAATGGTTTGACCGTCTTCAGGTAAATCCGCTAAGCGCAACATTTCGTGAATATCTTCTTCGTTAGCACCATCGAAAACGGGCGTTGCCATTGGCACACCGCTCACCAAATTCTCAGCCATTTCCAAAATTTCAGCATCACTGAACGAATCTAAATCTTCTTTACGTCCACTGCAATTGTAAATTTTTTCGAGATATTCGCGAATGGCTTTTACTTTGGCTTGCGACGCATCGTATTTCGCTTCAAGCATTTTGCCGATTTTG
>DALYHZ010000336.1:0-2021 GCA_031970635.1 Methylococcaceae bacterium
GACGGCAACAGCGGTTTCAGTGGGGGTTGTTTCAACGGATATGAGTATTACCACGCTTAATGCCTTGCTAAATAGTTCATCCGGCGTTTCTGCTGTGAAATTCTCAGGTTCTTTAACCTTAGTCAGTGCCACGGCGTTTACCACCACGGACAATAAATCATTTATAGCCATCGATGCAGACCGCAGTGGTGCATTTAGCTCGATTGATTATTTGATTGAAATAACAGGGTCTACGTTGACAAGCCTTAGTTCTGCTACGTTTATTTGAAATAACGTAATAATATTTTTCTAAAAAGGTTTAGCAAAGAGTATTTTTTCTCGATTGATAGGATGCGAATCAAAAACTTTTCTAACATGTTGCCACTGTTTAACCACGTTTTTAATTCCTTTGCTGTCATCTGCTTTCAAAAGGGTAAAGCATTCGTTGCTGCGAACAAACGCGGCTAAAAAATCCCCCATCGCCCGTTGCTGCGTTTTATATTGCGCTAAGGCGTTGTGTTTTAAATTTCTTTCCAGAATATTTAAATCTAAACAAGTGCGAATATGCCCGCGAAGCGGCAAGTCATCGGGTAAAAATAAAGGTTGATTACTTAAATCAAGTGGCTTATTTGAATTTGATCCTGGTGGCCAGCCGTTTTGCCAATGAATTAAATACGCGAGTAATTGTGGGGCAAATGATTTGTCCGGTGAGGATTCAAACCAGTCATTTATTGCTAATAACGTAAACATTCCTAAACCCGCGTGGTCGGAATCATTTTCCATTACATCAGGAAATACGATTAGCGTGGGGTTAGTTTCTTTGAGTATTTTTACCAATTCGTCTCGAAGTGCTTTGCCATCTTGGGCAATGCCTCTGTCTTCGGCTTCACGGTAAGGCACATGACTAAAGCCTGTGAATTCTGATTTGTCTGGATGTTTACGCCAATGTGACACTAACATGGAATAGATAGACCCATCTGAAAATCCCAATAAATCCAAATGAATTAAGCCATTACCTAATACTTTGGCAGCATGGCGGGATTCTTCTAATCTGTTTTCACCGTATCTTAAAAAATCGGTTGGTGAGAGTAGGTGTTTACCTGTATCACGTTGTATGGCTTCGACATAGGCATCGCCAGCTGTTACCACGACGCTTCGCACACTGCCACCTTTTTCAAGTACGCGATGAGCCAATCCGGCGGCACTGAGTGATTCATCGTCAGGATGTGGCGCGAGAATTAACAATCGTTCCGCGTAATCAATTTTTAGTGGCTGTTCTGCATTTGCCTGTGCAAATGGCAAAATAAAAATCAGCATCATAAAAAGAAATGTAAATAGTTTCATCGTCTGTCTGATTTTCAGAATGGTTTATAATGCCGCGTTCATTACGCCGTTAAACTTAGGTCATCTTTCATGGATTATTTTCCCATTTCGCTTAAATTGACTCAACAACCATGTTTAGTGGTTGGTGCTGGAAATTGTGCGGCAAGAAAAATTGAATTACTTTTGCGTGCTGGTGCGCAAATTACGGTTGTTGCCTGTGACATCCATTCACAAGTGATGGCAATGCAAACCACACATGATTTTGCTGTTCGGCAAAAGACATTTGAACCCAGCGATTTGGACGGCTTTAAATTGGTTGTTTCGGCGACCAATAATATGGCGACAAATCAGTTTGTGAGCGAATGCGCGAAAGCAAAAGGCATTTGGGTGAATGTGGTTGATAATCCAGACTTATGTGATTTTATTTTTCCAGCAATCGTAGATCGTGCGCCACTGACGATTGCGATTTCATCAGGTGGTGCATCGCCCGTGCTTGCTCGTTTATTACGCGCGAAAATTGAAACGGTGATTCCGCCAGCTTACGGTGTTTTGGCGCAATTGGCTGAAAAATTCCGCGAAACCGTCAAACAAAAAATTTCACCGCCTTCAAACCGCCGGATTTTTTGGGAAAACGTGTTGCAAGGTCGCGTGGCAGAATTGATTTTTTCAGGGAAAACCGATGCCGCCGAACGAGAATTAAGCCAAGCAATTGAACAATC
>DALYHZ010000337.1:0-2005 GCA_031970635.1 Methylococcaceae bacterium
CAAGCAATGACTGACGTGAATTCAAATCCCATTCGCGCCAAGGTGCAATAACTTGAATATCCGGACGCAGTGCATACGCGCCCAATTCAAAACGCACTTGGTCATTACCTTTGCCTGTCGCGCCGTGTGAAATGGCATCTGCACCAGTTTCGTTTGCGATTTCAATTAAACGTTTGGCAATCAATGGACGCGCAATCGATGTACCGAGCAAATATTCACCTTCATAAATCGTGTTAGCGCGAAACATGGGAAATACGAAATCACGCGCAAATTCTTCGCGCAAATCGTCAATATAAATTTCTTTAATACCTAACGATTTTGCTTTCGCGCGAGCCGGTTCAACTTCTTCGCCCTGCCCTAAATCTGCGGTGAAAGTGACGACTTCACATTGATAAACGTCTTGTAACCATTTCAAAATTACCGACGTATCCAATCCGCCCGAATACGCTAAAACCACTTTTTTTATATCTGCCATGTTTTCTATTCCAACTGTTTTAAAAATTAACGTTTCATAATGCTAATGCCTTTGAGCAACGTCAACGCTTCATTTAAAGCATAATCTTTTGCATCTAAAGCATCTTTTTCTTTTGCTTCAGCCTCTTTTGCAATGGCTTTTTCTTTATTGTTTTGCAAATGGTTTGATAAATCCGCTTCTTTAACAGGTTTAAAATCTGATTTTTCAATGGATTCTAATTTCATTTGCGCTAACGCAACATCCGGTTCGATGCCTTCCGCCTGAATCGAACGACCTGATGGCGTGTAATAACGCGCTGTGGTGAGTTTGACTGCTGAACCGTTACTGGTTGGTAAAATCGTTTGCACTGAGCCTTTACCAAAAGATTTCTCACCCATGATGATGGCGCGTTTAGAATCTTGCAACGCACCTGCAACGATTTCCGATGCCGATGCCGAACCTGCGTTAATCAATACAACAATCGGTGCATCGTCAATTAAATCATCAGGTGCGGCATTAAAACGCATTTCTGAATTGGGAATCCGTCCTTTGGTATAAACGATTAAACCGCTTTTCATAAATGCGTCGCTCACATCCACCGCTGCGTTCAACACACCACCCGGATTATTGCGTAAATCCAACACCAAACCTTTTAATGCCCCACCATTTTCTTTTTTCAGAGACGCTAGAGCTTCTTTTAAATTTTCACCTGTACCGGATTGGAAACTACTAATACGAACATAGCCGTAATTTTTATCCAGCATTTTACTTTTTACGCTTTTGGCTTTGATGATGTCGCGTGTAATCGAAATTTTTAATGGTGTTTCAGAACCTTCGCGCACAACAGTAAGCAAAATTTTACTGCCTGCCTCACCGCGCATAGTTTTAACCGCATCGGCTAAACTCATGCCTTTGACTGGTTTATCGTCTAAACGGATAATTAAATCGCCGGTTTTAATACCTGCACGTTGCGCTGGCGTATCGTCAATCGGTGACACGACTTTGACAAAACCATTTTCCATTGTCACTTCGATACCTAAACCGCCAAATTGTCCGGTCGTACCTTCTTTGAGTTCTTGATATTCTTCGGCAATTAAGTAGGCAGAATGAGGATCTAAACCGCTTAACATCCCGCGCACCGCATCTTCTAGCAATTTTTTGTCTGAAACGGGTTCGACGTAATCTTGCTTAATTCGTCCAAAAATTTCCGTAAACGTTTTTAAATCTTCTAATGGCAATACTTCCGAATCGACAGCTACGCCCGGTGAAGTTGCGGCACGTTCAGCAAAAACGCTACCGCTCACACCAATCGCACCGCCTAATGCAACGCCTAACGATAATAAATACACACTTTTCTTTTTCAACATGACCTTTCACATTCAACAATTTTAATAAAGGTACAAATTTGTACCTGTTTTTATTTACACCATTCCATAGGGTCAACCGGTTTGCCTTTTTTACGAATGCCAAAATACAAACTTGCGCGATCATGACCGCCGCTCAATCCCACTGATGCAATGACAGCCCCCGCATGAACCACTTCGCCGACTT
>DALYHZ010000338.1:0-2000 GCA_031970635.1 Methylococcaceae bacterium
GGTCATTAGGAAATAATTTATGGCGATTGCAACCTTATGAATCACACTATTGAAGACTCACTTGTTTTTTCTTTTAAGGGTTAGCGTTTTAGGTTTAATTTCAATCACTGGCTGGGGTTCCGTAATAGGTGTTGGTTCCTCTATTGTTTCAGACTTTGTGTTTCCCTTTTCTTTTTGAGACGCAATTTTTTTGTTTTTTTCGTTGTATTTTTTTAAGTAATTCTTTTGCTGCTTTTTTTTCATCACTCAAAATTTCTTCAACAGTTTCGCCGTCTAAATTTATTCGGTGTGTCTGTTCAAGAAGTGCTTGTAAATATCCCATTCGACGGCAATACCACCCTATCGCCGTTCTTAAATCCGTTTTGGTAACATTTTCGGGTAATTGCTCAGCTAGTGTTTTTGCAATACCTTTAGTCAAAGGCAATGGTTTTTTTGCGTTAAATACATTTGGATAAGAAACATACAACCAATCGTGAAAAACCCGTTGACGCTGATCTTTTATACGATCTTTTTGTTCAGGTATATTTTTTGTCATAAGAAAATGTCAACAACGGTTCAAATGTGACCCCTCTAGCTCAAAAAACAACGTTTGAAAACTGCCCCCCCCCTTGGGTTAATTCGCTCCTAAATTGGACGGAGCAATTCCAATACGTTTTTTATCTTTCAGTCGATAACTTTCTCCTGTAATCTGAACGATGTGACAATAGTGAAGGAGCCTATCCAACATCGCAGCAGTCAATGTTTGGTCATTAGCGAAAGCATTAGCCCATTGACTGAATGGTAAATTACTCGTGAAAATGATGCAGCCTTTTTCATAGCGTTTAGCGACTACGTTGAAAAAGAGATTGGCTTCTTCTCGACCAAACGGCAAATAACCAATTTCATCAATAACGAGTAGCTTAGGTGCAAGAATTGAGCGTTGAAAATACGACTTTGAAACGCCTTGTTGATGAGCCGCTTGAAGTTGTAGCATCAAGTCTGCCGCCGTCACAAATCGGGCTTTAATCCCTTGCATAATCGCACGATAAGCAAGCGAAATGGCAATGTGACTTTTTCCAACGCCGCTAGGTCCTAACAACACGATATTTTCAGCCCGTTCAATAAATCCAAGCCCTGCCAGTTCATGAACGAGAGCTTTAGGTGTTCCCGTGGCAAAGTTAAAATCGTAATGGTCTAGCGTTTTGATACTCGGAAGATTTGCTAGTTTTAGCAACGTGTTTTTGGTGCGTGTTTTTTCGCTTCTAATTCATCAAACAGCACTTGTTCTAAAAAATCAGCATAACTGCCTTCTTTCACCAAAACTCGGTTTGCAATGTCAGACCAATTTGTCGGAATGCTGACTAAATTCAATTCTTGGCAGTAATTTTCAATGCGCGATAATTGCAAACTCATACAAAACTCCCCGCCATAAATTGGTCGTAAATTCCTAGTGGATATTGAATACTTTCAACAGGCATCGGACGATTATTGTTTGTTGGCAAGGTAGCTTCAGTGGTATTTTTTGAAGGTGGCAATGGCAATAAATGTTGTTTTTCCTCAATCAAACGCGCGTTAGGTTTAACCAGAGTCGTCGCATGAATCCGTTCATTTGCGATGTTATCTAACCAAACCCCAACTGCTCCATTTGCACTGGCTGGCGTTTCAAAACGTACCAGTGGCTCTTCTGGGCGCATCGGTTTTAACGGTGCTAGAAATCGACGCAATTGCGTGAGTTTTCCGTTGTAGCCTTGTTCTTGAATTTCTCGATACAACACAATCGCTGGAATCCATTCAGGTTTAGCCTGCTCAACGCGGTTTTTCAAATACGATTCGTAAGCCGAAAGTTTAGTCGGTCTCGGTTCTCGTTTTTTGTACGTCGGTAACTTATTCGATTTTCTCAGGTATTTTCTGACTGTGTTTCGGGATACGCCTATTTCACGAGCAGTCGCTTTGATTGATTTCCCTTGATGATTTAAAACTTGAATTTTCACAAATACATCCTGATTCAACATGATAATTTC
>DALYHZ010000339.1:0-1972 GCA_031970635.1 Methylococcaceae bacterium
CGCAGAATTGATGCAAGGCGAAGTAGGTGTTGACAGTGAAGTCGGAAAAGGAAGCACTTTTTGGTTTACAGCACGTTTGGGAAAAGGCAAAGGTGAAGAGAAAAGTCTAATGCCAAATCCCGATTTACGCGGTCGTAACATTTTAATCGTTGATGATAATGATATTGCGCGAACTGTTTTAAGAGATATGTTGTCGAGTATGACTTTTAATGTTCATGAAGCAGCAAGTGGCAAAGAAGCCTTGATGATGGTGCAAAAAGCTGCCAAATATGAGCAATATTATGAGTTGATTCTAATTGATTGGCGTATGCCGGAAATGGATGGTATTGAAACCGCAAAAGCAATTCGCGCATTATCTTTAGAAAGCTATCCTCATTTAATTATGGTGACTGCCTATGAGCGTGAAGATATGCTTAAAGACGCAAAAGCGGCTGGATTAGAAGATATTTTAATCAAGCCGGTAAATGCCTCCGTGCTATTTGATACCACGATGCGAATATTAGGAAAAGATGTCTCTGAAAAAACTAACGGTCATCGCCACAGCATTGAAGATGTGATGGAAGATTTAGCCTCCATTGAGGGTGCAACCATTCTCATCGTCGAAGACAATGTCGTAAATCAAGAAGTCGCAATGGGATTATTAGGCAATTTTGGTTTTAACGTAGACATTGCCAATCATGGACAAGAAGCCGTTGAAATGGTGAAGAAAAATCATTACGACATCGTATTTATGGATATGCAAATGCCTGTGATGGACGGTGTGACAGCGACCATTGAAATTCGTAAAGATTCACGATTTACGCATTTGCCGATTGTTGCTATGACAGCTAATGCCATGACGCAAGACAAAGAAAAATGCGCGCAAGCGGGTATGAACGATCATGTTGCAAAACCCATTGACCCCGATGAATTATTCCGTGTGTTACTAAAATGGGTAAAACCTAAAATTACGAAAACCGTGTCGAATAGGAATTACACAATAGCAAAACCACAATTAGAGGGGAAATTGCCGCGCATTGATGGTTTAGATGTAGAATTAGGCTTGAGACGTGTCATTGGTAAAAAGCCGCTTTATTTAAATATGTTGCGAAAATATGCAACCAATCAAGCGCACACCTCAGCCGAATTGCGTACCGCTCTTACCGAAAACAATTATTCGTTAGCAGAACATATTGCCCATTCGGCAAAAGGTGTCAGTGGCAATATCGGTGCGACAACCGTTCAAAATCTAGCCGATACACTGGAAAAAATGATTAGTAATCACGCTGACAAGGATGTGATTTCAACTCAAATCGCATTATTTGAAAAAGCACAATCTGCGCTCATTACAGCACTTAATATGGCATTTCAAACAGAATCCGAATCTAAAAATACAAATAAAGAGTTAGATACGTCTAAAGCGGCTGAAATTTTAGAACGCTTAAATGAATTATTAAATGACGATGACAGTGAAGCCAGTGATATATTGGAAGAGAATGCAGATTTATTATCTTTCATTCTCGGCACAGAAACGTTTGATAAAGTTGATTATGCAATTAAAAATTTCGATTTTGATAAAGCGGTTGTTTTATTAAAAGAACGCCCCGTAACATTCAATTTATCTTAGTGTTCATAAATCCCCTTACTTTAAAAATATGGTAGAAACCGTGAGCTTATTAGAAAAATCAACCATTTTAGTCGTAGACGATATGTCGGATAATTTAACGCTAATGAGCGGTCTACTTAAAGATGATTACAAAGTAAAAGTTGCAAACAATGGCGAAAAGGCTTTAAAAATTGCTCAATCTGATACACCGCCGGATTTGATATTATTAGACATCATGATGCCTGAAATGGATGGCTATCAAGTATGTGAATTATTAAAAGCCAATCAAGCGACACAAAATATTCCTATTATTTTCTTAACGGCAAAAGCCGAAGCCACTGATGAAACAAAAGGCTTGGAAATGGGCGCGGTCGATTACATTACAAA
>DALYHZ010000340.1:0-1970 GCA_031970635.1 Methylococcaceae bacterium
CCTTAGATAGAAGATGACTGCCTATGAGTTCCTCTTCATTGTAACCAAGCATTTCGCAAGTACAGGCATTAACATATTGAAAATGTCCACTTTTAACATCAATAATTTCAACGCCCACACCACTACGATCAAGTGCAAATAACATTTCACTAAGTTGACGGTTAGCCGCTTGTAATTCATTATTTCTTTCAACATTATGTTGTTCGATACGCTTTATTTTTTGAATCATCGTATCCATTGCACGGGCAAAATCGCCTAATTCGTCCGTTTCCTTATCACCTATAACTAAATCAAAATTGCCTGCACCAATAATTTCTGTCACGCGACTTAAGTGTTTTAAGCGTGCTAACGTGCGTTGTCCCCAATGTCCTAACACAATCGTAACCCCCATAATTAGTAACAAAATCAATAAAGTTATCACTTGATCGAGCTGATGGCGTTGTTTTACTAAATCTTGCCTTGCAATCATCATCAACTGTTCTGCTTGATTGGATAAAGCCTGCGAATGAATCGTGATTTGCGTTTCAACATTATTAAAGCGAAATGGATAGCTTTTTGTGTTTTGTTCGAGAGTGTTTGTAATGTCAATCAAACGCAGAAAAATCGTATTTAGTGCCAACTGTTCACGTTGCATCATTGCAATGTAATCAGGATGCTTATCAAGGGTAATTTTTTGCATCAAGTTGTCTAAACGTTGATAGGTTTCTTGCCACTGACGAGGGGCGCGTTTTTCATTGGGATGTTGTGTCATATCTCGACTTAACTGCGCCAGATTAGCACTTTCAACCGTTATTTTTTGAGCAATTTCAATTTCACTGCGTTTGAGTTGCTCTTCATAAGTTGCCCAATGAATTAAACCGATGATAATTCCACCCATACAAAGCGGTAAACAAATAACGAAATGAATAAATTGTTTTAAGCGCATAAGATTTTAAGGAATTAGAGAAACACGTTCAGGCGCAATAGTGCGTAAAGGTTCACTAAAAAACAATGGCGTGAAATCAGGCATATCACTCTGAATAAGGTTTGTTTGAATAGCCCAACGTACTTCATCTTCAAGTGCGAATAAAAGGGCTTGAGGTAATTGCACCTGAAATGAAAATTGCGCCCACATTGTCTTCGCGATTTCAGGGCTGATACCTAATTCGCTCGCCAAAATATCTAGCGTTTCGTTAGGATATGTGTTGGCATAATTTTCAGCATCTAACATAGCTTTTAATAGCGCATGAATGCGTTGCGGATATTGCCTAGCAAATTCTGCTGAACTTACCAGTAAATCATGCTGTTCATAAAGACCTTTTGCCGAAAAAATTATGCCACGATTGTCTAATTGTTTCAGGCATTGGCTAATTTGCGGTTCTCGCGCGCTGATTGCTTGAACATGTCCTTCAATAATGGCAGGTAGGAGTTCTTCAATTTTCATAAATGTCATTGTGACATCTGATTCGGGAATGCCTTGCTCTAACAAAAATTGATGTAAAAAATAGTGCGTTGCCGAATTGGCTTGTGTTGCGATATTTTTACCTTCTAAATCAGCGGGTTGATTGATAGCTGCATCGCGTCGCGCACAGATGCGGTTCGTGTCATTGGCAATAACGTTTGAAGCTAAAATGCGTAATTCGGGGTGAACGCTGGCAGTTAACGCAATAGGTAATTCAGTGGTGGAAACAACATCTATTTTATTTACCAGTAAACCTTCGTCTAACGCACGTTTTCCACTGAGATAGGATTTTAATTCAACATCTAATCCATATTTTTCAAAAAATTTTTGCTTAACGGCAACATAAACTAAAACCGAGGTAGGTTGTTGTGCGACACCTAAAATGATTCTTTGCTGTACCGGCGAAGGGGTATCTTGCTCACAACCCATTAGCACTATAAAAAATAGGCTGAATAACGTCTTATGGAATTTAGTCATGCACTGCCCCTAAAACTTTGTTGAGTTGTCAGCTTATCAAATTTAGACAAAC
>DALYHZ010000341.1:0-1969 GCA_031970635.1 Methylococcaceae bacterium
GTGTGCAATGCAAAACATGTGGTTAGCCGCACGGGCAGAAGGATTAGGTTTAGGTTGGGTGTCGTTATTTGAACCTGAAGCATTGAAATCATTGCTTAACATGCCTGACGACAGCCAACCATTGGCAATTTTATGTTTAGGACATGTTGAAAAATTTTACGAAAAGCCGATGTTAGAACAAGAAAATTGGGCGCACCGAAAAGCGATTGAAACGGTTTTCTTTGAAAACGGGTGGGAATAGCTAAGAAAATTATAAAAAGGCGGATTCAACGTGTTTGAATCCGCCTTTTTTATGCGTGTTTACGATGTTTAAAATGTAAACAGTGTTTAATAACTAGACGTTTAAGTTTGCATTAGGCACGCTTTTTTTAAAAATTAAACTACTCAACCAATTGTTTTAAAAGAAAAATATTTTTCTATTTTTGCTGGCATAACCGTTGCAATACCTATAGCGAACCTGCCATTTTCGTGTGAGGTAATTTCGGTATAAAGACGTGTCACGACAGGCATCCTAACCCCTTCAAGTAAGGCAGGTTCAAGTTTTCTTAAACTAAATAATAAAACAATGAGGAGTAGTCAAAAATGGCTATAAGTGCAGCAACAAAAGCAGCAACCGACGCACTCGCAGTAAATCGTGCGCCGACCAGTGTCAATGCTCAAGAAGTGCATAGATGGTTACAAAGTTTTACTTGGGATTTTGAGAAAAATCGCACCAAGTATCCGACCAAATACAAAATGGCAAACGATACCAAAGAGCAATTCAAGCTCATCGCCAAAGAATATGCGCGAATGGAATCGGTTAAAGATGAACGTCAATTTGGTAGTTTGCAAGACGTGTTAGCGCGTGTTGATGCTGCAAAACGGGTGCATCCGAAATGGAATGAAACCATGAAAGTGGTTTCAAACTTTTTAGAAGTTGGCGAATACAATGCGATTGCAGCAACAGGTATGTTGTGGGATTCGGCGACTGCTCCTGAACAAAAAAATGGTTATTTAGCGCAAACACTCGATGAAATTCGCCACACAAATCAATGCGGTTATGTGAACTATTATTTTGCAAAAAATGGACAAGACCCAGCAGGTCATAACGATGCGCGTCGCACTCGCACCATTGGACCGCTTTGGAAAGGAATGAAGCGCGTATTTTCAGACGGCTTTATTTCAGGTGATGCGGTTGAATGTTCCATTAACTTACAGTTAGTAGGCGAAGCGTGTTTTACCAATCCGTTAATCGTAGCAGTAACAGAATGGGCGGCAGCAAACGGCGATGAAATTACACCAACCGTTTTCCTTTCAATTGAAACCGACGAATTACGTCACATGGCAAACGGTTATCAAACCGTTGTATCAATTGCCAATGATGAAGCAGCTTCAAAATATTTGAATACCGATTTAAACAACGCTTTTTGGACACAACAAAAATACTTCACCCCCGTTTTAGGAATGGCGTTTGAATACGGTAGCCATTTCAAAGTTGAACCTTGGGTGAAAACTTGGAATCGCTGGGTTTATGAAGATTGGGGTGGTATTTGGATTGGTCGTTTGGGCAAATACGGTGTGGAATCGCCAGCGAGTTTGCGTGATGCGAAAAAAGACGCTTACTGGGCGCACCACGATTTATTCTTATTAGCCTACGCCTTATGGCCGACAGGTTTTTTCCGTTTAACACTGCCAACAACCGAAGAAGCAGAATGGTTTGAAGCTAATTACCCAGGCTGGCAAGAACATTACGGCAAAATTTACGATGAATGGCGTGCGCGTGGTTGTGAAGACCCAAATAGCGGTTTTATTCCGTTGATGTGGTTTATCGAAAACAATCATCCCATTTATATCGACCGCGTTTCACAAGTACCTTTCTGCCCAAGTTTATGCAAAGGCGCAAGCACATTGCGTGTTCATGAGTGGAATGGCAAATTGCATTCATTCTCTGATGATTGGGGCGAACGGATGTGGCTTTCTGAACCTGAAC
>DALYHZ010000342.1:0-1957 GCA_031970635.1 Methylococcaceae bacterium
ATGGCATTACATCTAATTGGCTAATAATGGGGCGAATGATTTCGTATTCTTGAGCCGTGGCGACGATAATCAAAGAATTATTCGTCTCATCTGCAATAATTCGCACATCACCAACGTTAGATACTTTCGCATCACCTGTATTGCTGTTAGAGGTCGTGCGTTGAGTCGTCGTTTTTTTTGTATCTGTTTTATCAGTGCTTTTATTGGTTAATTCGCCGGCTTTTTTATCGTTGGCAAGTTTGGGTTTTGTGCGGCGAGATGAACTGCTATTACTACTGCCATTGCCAAAAATATCGTTCAACGTATCTGCCAATTCCACAGCATCAACGTGTTGCACTTTATAGACATTCACACCGCCGCCGGTTGTTGAATTCGCCCTATCTAAGCGTGTCACCCATTGTTCAATATCTTTTAAATAACGCGCTTGATGCGTGATGGCTAAAACTGCATTCAACCGTTCAATGGGAATAAAACGGAAAAATTGGTCATCATCATTTTTTGCTTTTTTATAAAAGACTTCCTCTAATTCCTTAATTAACGTTTCGGCATCGACGTGTGCTAAAGGAAATAACGCAAACGAACGCCCTTTTAAAATATCGATGTCAAAGGTGTTCACCATATCCATAATCCGAGCTAACTCATCTGCCGCGCCTGAAACGACCAGTAAATTACGGCGACTATCCACGCTGAGTAACGTTTTATCGTGCAACAGCGGTTTAATCAAATCAGAAATGTTATCAACAGCGACATTTTTTACCGGAATGACGCGCACTTGATACCCTGATTTTCCACCGCGATTTGAACCAAAGTTCGCGCTGTATAACGCATCATTTAACGGTTCGATATGGTAAATCGTACCATCTTTGACTAACGCGGCATTATTCATACTTAAAACCATTTCGAGCGTTGGCAACAGTTCTTCTTTGCTTAATGGATGAGTCGTTTGCAACGTTACTTTTCCGGTTACTTTTGGACTGAGAACGTAATTTTGTCCCAAAATATCGCTTAACACGACTTTTGCTACTTCGCCTAAATCCGCATCATCAAAGTTTAAACTGAATTCGCCTTTGCCTTTTTTATCAACTGCGTTTTGATGTGCCTGTTCAGTTGCCGCTGGCACGGCGTAATCAGAACTGGGATATAACTCACTTTTGGGTTTTAGCGCATCATTTGCCGCTGGTTTATTTTGTAGTTGAGCAATCGGTTCGCTAGGCATTGACGCATGTGAGTTTATTGGCAATTTTGGTCGTTGCGTGCAACTCGATAAAGTTAAACAAGTTAGAATTGCAGAGGTAAGGGCGGTTAATTTTAGCGTTAAGTTCATGTTTATTGATTTTCAGTATTAACAGTTTCTACAGACAACGATTCAGTTTCAAATTCAGGTCGCATTTCAGGTGGCACATTATTTTGCGATGTTCCCTGCGGCGCAGGCGCAGCAACAAGCGTTTTTTGTGTCGGAGAAGTTGCGACAGCATGATTAGTGTTGGTATTTACTTGCGCAGGAATTGGAGTTTTAGGTTTTGCTTTGCGTAATGGCAATATTTTATTTTCGCCCGCTTGCGTTAGTACGACATTATCGGGATGAATTTCGCTTACTTTCCAACCATCTATCTCATCATTTAGTTTGCATTTACGATAATTATCTTTGGCAACTTTTGCATTTGTTCGACTAAAAAAAACCATTATCTTTTTAGGTGTAGCGTAAATGCCCGTAAGTTCCCAATTAAAAACGTCCGTTCTTTTTACGATCGGTGTCGATGTATTTTCAGGTTCGGGTTCATTAACTGGTTTGCGTCCTTTAATAAATAACGGACGTTCGACTAAATCGTTATAACTTTCTTCGCTAGGTTCAGTTAAATCAAGACTTGCAAGAGATTCCTCTTCATCGGTATTAGCGTTTTTTAGCATAGAAGGTGTTGCCATTTCTGTTGTTGCATATCATTCCGTCGCCAATACC
>DALYHZ010000343.1:0-1948 GCA_031970635.1 Methylococcaceae bacterium
TGCACTTGCCGCTGAAAAATACGATTTACAAGGCAATTGGGCTTTTCTCAGTGGTGGCACCGATGGCATTGATGGTACAAGTCCTGCCGCAGGTGGTATTGTCGATACTGGCACACTGCAACGGATGAGAAAATCAGGCGAGAATCCTTTGGTTTTATTGAAAAACAACGATTCTTTTGCCGCGTTAAAAAGTTCAAACGATTTGCTCATGACGGGCGCAACCGGTACGAATGTCGCGGATTTACAAATTTTATTGATTGAAATTATCTAAACAAACGAGAAAAAAATGAATACACAAAAAATTGGTTTTATTGGCGGTGGCAATATGGCAGTGAGTTTACTCAATGGTCTGATTGCCAGTGGTCATCCGGCAAAACAGCTTTGGGTTTCAGATACGAATCTTGACAAGCTATCTCAATTAGAACACCAACTTCATGTTAATACCTCTAGCGATAACGCGGCAATTGTCGAAGCAGTAGATGTTGTCGTTTTAGCTGTCAAACCACAAGTTTTAAAAGACGTTGCACAAGCGCTTGCCGCAACGATTACAGCAAAAAATGCTTTAGTCGTTTCCATTGCGGCCGGCATTTCACAAGCCAGTTTAAGTGCGTGGTTAGGTGAAAAAACAGCCATTGTGCGCTGTATGCCAAATACGCCGGCTTTAGTTTTAACCGGCGCGACGGGGTTGCACGCAAATCAAAACGTTACCGAAGCACAAAGTGATTTAGCTGAAAATATTTTACGTTCTGTCGGCATTGCGTTATGGGTTGAAACAGAAAGTGAACTCGATGCGGTCACGGCTGTTTCAGGCAGTGGTCCTGCGTATTATTTTCTATTGATGGAAGCGATGGAAAAAGCGGCGTTAGAAATGGGTTTAAGTCCAAACACCGCGCAATTACTCGTTCAACAAACTGCGTTAGGTGCGGCAAAAATCGCGCTAGAATCCGATGAATCGCCAGAAAATTTACGTCAGCGTGTCACATCGCCAAACGGTACAACACAAAAAGCCATTGAAACATTCCAAGCCGGTGGTTTTGTCGAATTGGTGGCAAAAGCTCTGCTCGCGGCACGCGACCGCTCTATCGAATTATCAAAACAGGAAGCCTAACTCATGGGCATGAATTATTTTACTAATCCAGTGATATTTGTTTTAGACACCATTTTTTCACTGTATATCGGCGCGGTTTTATTGCGCTTTTTATTGCAATGGTGTCGGGCAGATTTTCGTAATCCAATTTCAAGATTTTTAATCGCGCTTACGCATCCGCCGTTAAAAATTTTGCGCCGTTTTATTCCGGCAATTGGCAATATTGATACGTCGTCATTGGTGTTAATGATGGCGTTGCAATTACTCGCGGATGGTTCACTGGCATTTTTTCAAGGCGTATCATTTAGCATTGGCGGTTTAGTTCTAACCGCATTTGCCCAATTGATTGCGCTGTTGTTAAACGTTTTCTTTTACGCTGTTTTTGCACGAGCGTTACTGAGTTGGCTAAACCCTGGCACATTTAACGATGTATCAATACTGCTCTACAGTTTGACCGAACCGTTATTGCGAACCTGCCGCAATGCGTTACCGAATTTTGGTGGCGTGGATTTATCGGTAATTTTAGTTTTGATGGGCATTCAATTGGTTGAAATGTTGATTTTGCCGCCGTTGTATCAATTAGCGAGTTTAATCGGTTGAGCGGTTATTTATGGCAAGGCGACGTGTTGATTTTAAATTTACACGTTCAGCCTAAAGCCAGTAAAGACGAATGGTCTGGTTATTATGGCGACCGGCTTAAATTACGCATCAAAGCTCCACCGGTTGATGGCAAAGCAAACGCGCATTTGCTCAAATTCATTGCTGGCGAATTTGGCGTGACAAAATCTGCTTGCCAACTTTTATCCGGTGAATCAGGACGCGATAAACGTGTTGCCATCACGTCACCACGGGAATTTCCCG
>DALYHZ010000344.1:0-1937 GCA_031970635.1 Methylococcaceae bacterium
TTGTGGGCCATTTCACGACCACGATAACGCAACGTAATTTTGGTTTTATCGCCTTCGTTAAGAAATTTAATCAAACTCTTCATCTTAACTTGATAATCGCCCTCGTCCGTTCCCGGTCTGAATTTGATTTCTTTAATCTGAATTTGTTTTTGATTTTTTCTCGCCTGAGCTAGTTTTTTACTTTGCTCAAACTGGAACTTGCCGTAGTTCATAATTTTACAAACTGGCGGATCCGCATTTGGCGAAATCTCAACTAAATCTAAATCCTCGTCGTAAGCAATTTTTTTTGCTTCGTCGAGCGGCATAATTCCTAACGATTCACCATTCGCGCCTGTTACTCGAACCCGGCGTGCGGTAATCGAATCATTTAAGCGCGTTTCATCTTTTTTCGTAGCGATACCTTAATCCTCCACGTTAATTATTCTTTGTTTGCGATAACCTGCGCGAGTTGTGCGCTAAAGTCTTCCACCGACAAACTACCTAAATCTTCACCCTTCTGTGTGCGAACCGTAATTTTTTGTTCTTCTAATTCCTTGTCACCTACAATGACAAGATACGGGACACGTTGCATGGAATGTTCGCGGATTTTAAACCCGATTTTTTCATTTCTCAAGTCAATCTTGACACGAATGCCTTTTGATTCAAGCATTTTGAATACTTTTTGTGCATATTCATCATGACGCTCAGCAATCGTTAAGACGTGAACTTGAACGGGCGCAAGCCATGCAGGGAAAGTTCCAGCGTGTTGTTCAATTAAAATTCCTGTAAAGCGTTCGAGCGAACCTAAAATTGCACGATGCAACATGACAGGCACTTGTCGCGAACCATCTTCGGCAACAAAACTTGCGCCTAAACGTCCTGGCATTGAAAAATCAACTTGAATTGTGCCACATTGCCAAACGCGACCAATGCAATCTTTTAATGAAAATTCAATTTTAGGACCATAAAATGCACCCTCACCTGGTTGTAATTCCCACGCTAAATTTTTTGCATTTAAAGCCGTTTCTAACGCAGCTTCTGCTTTATCCCAAATTTCGTCACTACCGACACGATTCTCAGGGCGTGTTGAAAGTTTGATGATGACATCGTTAAAACCAAAATCTTTATAAACGTCAAAAAGTAAATCGATAAACGTTGCTACTTCATCTTGAATTTGTGATTCAGCGCAGAAAATATGCGCGTCATCTTGCACGAAATTTCTAACACGCATCAAGCCGTGTAACGTACCAGATGGTTCGTTACGATGACATGAACCGAATTCTGCCAAACGAATTGGTAAATCGCGGTAACTTTTCATGCCTTGATTGAAAATTTGAACGTGACATGGGCAGTTCATCGGTTTAATCGCGTAATCACGATTTTCCGAATGTGACGTGAAAATCATTGCACCGAATTTGTCCCAATGACCTGATTTTTCCCAAAGCGAACGGTCAACGAGTTGCGGTGTTCTGACTTCGCCATAACCATTTACGCGCAATTTTTCACGAATGTATTGTTCGACTTGTTGGTAAATTGTCCAACCTTTCTCATGCCAAAACACCATACCTGGTGCTTCTTCTTGAATATGGAATAAATCTAAATGTTTAGCAATTTTACGATGGTCACGTTTTTCGGCTTCTTCGAGACGTGTTAAATAGGCTTGTAATTCTTTTTTGTCTGCCCACGCTGTGCCGTAAATGCGTTGCAACATTTCATTTTTTGCATCACCGCGCCAGTATGCGCCCGCAATTTTCATCAATTTGAACGCGCCTAATTTTCCTGTATTTGGAACGTGTGGGCCACGGCATAAATCGGTGAAATTACCTTGATTGTAAAGCGATAAATCTTGGTCAGCAGGAATGGATTCAATGATTTCAGCTTTATATTTTTCGCCTTGATTTTTGAAAAAACTCACTACATTTGATGTTAAGAGTTAAGCGTTCCCTGTTCCCTCTTAA
>DALYHZ010000345.1:0-1878 GCA_031970635.1 Methylococcaceae bacterium
TCGTTAAATCGTGAATGGTTACAATACGTGGTAACGCGGCTAATCCACTGATGAACAAACATAACTCCTCATATTTTCCGATTACTTCAACATTGATTGGCAATTCAGAATAAAAATCTTGACGTACGGGCGGTGCGGGTTTGAATAGTTTAAATTCTAAACCACTTGCAATGCCTGTTTGAGAAATATCAATAAGTAGTCCTGCAATCTCTTCTTCCATCGGCATTTGCTTAATAATATCATGCAATTTCTGCTTGATTTGTTTGAGCTGTTCTTGATAGGCAGGTAAGTTCACGGTTTGATTATGCTTGAGTACAAAAATTGTTTTCAATTCACTTTCTTTTTTTTCTGCAGTTTCTAAAACCTTTAATTGGTCTAACGTGTCATAATAAACCCCTCCGCCAAGTACAAGCATACAACTTAATACAATCACGCCAATTCTAACAGGTAAAGGCCAACTCCATGCCGAATTAAAATCCCAATCGATTTCAGATAAATTGATTTCTGATAAGTTCATGTTATTTCACGTCCGGTAAATCACGTTGTTTGGTGCGCAAAGTAAAGTCGTTGAGCTTTTCGCTATTGCCTTTATCGTTTGCAAGTTTGTCTTGGTTTTGAATCACATCTAATGTTGGTGTTTGCAACCATTGCGAATTTTCGATGGCACTCATAAATGCCGATACCAGTGTATTTGACTGGGATTTACCTTCAAAAACTAAATCACGTCCAGTTCGGGTTAATTTAGTCATAAATAAACCGTCAGGCGTTGCCAGAGGAATTTCATAAAATAAATGCACAATCTCCGGACGTGAACGCTGTAAATTATGAATAACCGTAATTTTGTTAATCAAACGTGTTTTTTTCTCTTCAATATTTTTAATATCAATCAATTTCTGGTCTAACAAGGCGATTTCATCTTGCAACATTTTATTGCGTTGCATTTGATAATCTTGTTGATCGGCAATGTAAAAATGAATCCCCGCAAAAATAAAGCCGGTAAACATCAGAGAAATAGCTAAGGTATTGTTAAAGGTTTGTTGTTTTTGTTTGCGTAACGCTTCACGCCATGGCAATAGGTTAATTTTGATCATTCGTCAAAACTCCGTAACGCTAAACCACATGCAATCAGCATCGATGGCGCATCTTTTCCCAAACTTTTTGGATTGACGCGCGAAGAAAATTCCATATTCACAAATGGATTCGCAATATAAGTAGGAACACCTAACGATTCTGAAACCAATTGATCAACACCGGCAATTGAAGCGCATCCTCCAGCAAGAATTACACAATCAATAGGTCGACTCGCGTTAGAGGCAACGAAAAACTGTATTGCTCGCTGAATTTGTTGCACCATGCCGTGTTTAAAAGGATCAAGAACATCTGTCTCATAATTATCTGGTAATCCACCTAATTTTTTAGAGACCCCTGCTTCTTCATAACTTAAGCCATAAGTACGTTGAATGTCTTCTGTGAGTTGTTTGCCACCAAAATTTTGTTCTCGTGTATAAATAGCGCGTGAATTATAGAGTACGTGAAGGGTTGTTAAACTTGCACCTATTTCAATTACCACAACCGTCTTGTTTTCAACCGAATAAGGCAGTTGATTGGCTAATAAAATAAATGCGTTTTCGATAGCAAAGGCTTCAATATCGACAATTTTTGCTTTCAATCCTGCGATTTCTAAAATTTCTACGCGAGCGTCAACATTTTCTTTTCGCGAGGCGGCAAGTAAGACATTAACTCGATTAGAATCAATTTCATTGATACCTTGCACTTCAAAATCAAAATTTACCTCATCAATACCATAAGGGATGTATTGTTCGGCTTCGATCATGATTTGTTCAACCATCTCATCATCGGTTAAGTCAGCGGGTAAGG
>DALYHZ010000346.1:0-1844 GCA_031970635.1 Methylococcaceae bacterium
ATTGCCGTGAAATCGTTGCCGTTGCCGATAATGTTTGCAACAAATTCATCGCGGTGCGTTCGCCAGTTAATAACGTGCGTGCCGAACCGCTTAATTTACAAAGCGTCACATTTTCCGCCACGCTTTCGCCTTCTTGAACAAACCATTCAATGACAACGTTTGGGTCTAATTGTTTAAAAACCGCATCAAACCATTCACGACCACATAAAACCATCGGTTCACGAGTGCGTAATTCTGCGGTTGCTTGGCGATTTTCAGGAATAATTGCCGCAGTAATATCGCCACTGCCTAAATCTTCTTCTAAAAATGGCAAAATGTTTATTGCTTGCATTTTTTAACCTCTAAAATACATTGCTGTAACTGTCTCGAACTTCTTTCAGTTCTAACGCAAGTTCACGGCGAATTTGGAAATCGCGGCGTGTGTGCGCGATGTTATATGGGATAAGCGGATTACGTTCGTATTTTACAGCGGTGCGAATAATGCCAATCCATTGCCGTTCATTGTCTTCCATTTCTTTGAATCGGTTACGAATGCGTTCTAATTCCTGATTGCAATAAGTAATAAAGCCTGCCGCATAAAAAACACTGTTTTTTAAATAATCCTGCAACGCGGCTAAATCGCCAGTAATTTCTGCTACGACTTCTTCAAAATTTGTCGGTTCAACAGCCTTTTCAATTTCTTTTGGCGCAACAACTTCAGTAACAGCGGCATCAATAACGGCTTTTGCTGCATTTCTGCCTCGCCCTACGGGTACGGTTTTATTTAGCATCGCCCACAAACCGTAACGTAAATAATGCGTTAAACCACCTTCTTGTTTTGCCTTGTCTGCGCCTTGATAAAATGCTTCTAAAGTTTTAATTTCGGCAGCACGTTCATGTAAAAGTCGGTCTCGTGCTTGCAACGGTTTAGCAATAAACGCTTCGACGGCTACTCGCCCAAAACGTAAAAATAACACTTGAAAACCGTGGCGAATTCGCGCTTGTTCGATGCCTTCATCTAAATGCGAATGTAATAATGCGCGGCGCACTTCTTCGGTTTCCCAAAGTAATTCTTGGATTTTTCGCACAATGCTATCAATTAACGCTTGCAGAGCTTGTGCGAGTTGGTCGGTGAGTTCGGTTTCAAATTTTTTCTGAATTTCACGAAATAACTCTTCACGAATTTTGTAATTGCCTTCGCGCGGGTCAGGCATTGAAAGTGTGCCGCCGGCAGTATAAATCCGTTTTAATTCATCCGGTTGTGCGGTGATTAAATTAGAAAGGAGGGCTTCAATTTTTTGGTCGTAAGCAGAGCGCAACGCGGCAAGTTCAGCGTGTTCAGCACCCAGTGCATCCGCTTCGGTGCGACCTTGAATACTTTCAGCATACCAAACGTCAAAATCTTTTTTAATGCGTTGCCATTCACGCCCCCACCATTGATTAAATTCTTTACCGAGTAAATCATCTTCTTGACGGTCATTTTCGGCAACTGTGCCATAAATCGGTTCGAGTTTGCCTAAAATTTCGGTCGCGAGTTGGCGCGTGGCGTTCACGAGTGAATCACAACGTTTTTGCAAAACGCCTGAGCGTTCGTGGTCGATATAAAAATTCACCGCTTCTTTCAAGGCATTTACACCATCGGGAATGCCTAATTTTTTGAGTTTATTTTTATCATCCGCACTTTTTGAACGGCGTAATGTATCGTCGGCGGGAATGCCAAATTCGACCAAATGCGCTCTGGCACAAACGGGCAATAAACGACGCTCCGGCACGGCAGGCCAATAACTTTTATGTTTGGCGAGCGTGTCACGAAAGTCGATTTGGTCATCCATTGCATCGGCTTCTGTTAAAAACACAAACACTTT
>DALYHZ010000347.1:0-1833 GCA_031970635.1 Methylococcaceae bacterium
GCAGATAGTTCAATTAGTCGTAAATATGGTGGCACGGGATTAGGACTTGCAATTTCGAAACAATTGGCAACATTGATGTCTGGTGAAATCGGTGTTGAAAGTGAAGTAGGGAAAGGTAGCACTTTTTGGTTTACAGCAAAATTGAAAAAATCAAATGGTTATGCTTATTTTTGTGAACATACCAATTTCACTGAAGCATTGGCAAGAATCAGAGGTGCTGCCATTTTGATTGTGGAAGATAACGAGTTCAATCAAGAGGTTATCATAGGATTATTGTCCGAGCATGGGTTTAAAATAACGATAGTAAATAATGGCAAAGAAGCGGTCGAAATGGTTAATGAGGGGAATTACGACATGGTGTTAATGGATATGCACATGCCTATCATGGACGGTGTTGCGGCAACGATTGAAATTCGTAAAAATCCACGCTTTAACCAATTACCCATTATTTCGATGACCGCAAATGCCATGCCCCATGATAAAGAAAAATGTGTAGTTGCAGGAATGAATGATCACGTTGTAAAACCCATTTATCCCGACGATTTGTTTCGTATTTTACTTAAATGGGTAAAACCTAGATATAACAGCGTATCGTTTATAACACCAATGATTACTGGGCAAAGCAATGAAGATTTACCCAAAATTGAAGGGCTAGAGACAGAATCCGTATTGCATCGAATAGGCGGAAGAAAATCCATTTATCTTAATATGCTTCGTAATTACGTTCCCAATCAAGAGTCAGTCTCTGCTCAGTTGCGTAGCGCATTAGATGCTAATGATTTCAAGACGGCAGAAAGAATTGCTCATACCATTCGAGGTGTAAATGCGAATATCGGCGCAAGTGCTTTGCAAGAAATGGCGCGAGAACTTGAAAAAATGATTAAAACTGATGTGAACCGTGCAATTATCGACACGCAAATTACCATATTTGAAACGGCACAAATCGCTTTAATTTCAGCACTCAAACAAGTTTTTTCACCTGCACCTGTTGAAACAGGTTCTGTTGCCGTCAATGCACTTGATATATCCATTGTGTTAAATCGTCTTCATGAATTGTTAGTAAATGATGATTATGAGACCATTGATTTTGTTTCTGAAAATCGTGACTTATTAAGTGTGGCTATTGGCATAGATGTTTTTGCTCAAGTTGAATTTGCAATTAAACATTTCGATTTTGAAAGTGCGCTCCAACGGCTTAATCACTAATTCGTGCCTATTTTTTAAAATACTATTTTCCAAACTTTAGGTAATTGAAATGATGCCAAAAATGTCATTTGTACTTGAAAAATCAACCATTCTCGTTGTCGATGATGCCCTTGATAATTTAACCCTCATCGCTGAATTGCTGAAAAGAACCTACCACATAAAAGTAGCAAATAATGGTGAAAAAGCACTCAAAATTGCTCAATCTAATACCCCACCTGATTTAATCTTGTTGGATATTATGATGCCCACAATGGATGGTTACGAAGTTTGTAAACAATTGAAAAGTAATCCGGCTACCGCACATATTCCTGTTATTTTTCTCACAATGAAAAATGAAGTTGAAGATGAGGCACGCGGTTTAGGACTTGGCGCAGTTGATTACATCACAAAACCTATTAGTTCTGCGATTTTGATGGCACGCGTTGAAACGCATCTGACTATGCAAAAAATGCAAGATTTTTTACGCGGTCAAAACAGTCGGTTAGAAGCAATGGCTATGCAAAATCATTCTGAAATGATAGCCATTCATAATGTAGCAATTAACGCCATGGCATCTTTAGCGGAAGGGCGCAATGATACGGATAGCAATCACATTCAACGCACTCGGCAATATATCCAGTTTTTAGC
>DALYHZ010000348.1:0-1828 GCA_031970635.1 Methylococcaceae bacterium
TGAAATTAAACTGTCCCATTCATCATCGTTGTTGCGGTCAGAATCGACTTTTTTACCTTGTTGAAATAGGGCAATGGCTTCGGCATATTTCGATTGATTCATTCGCACTCGTCCTAAGCCGTTATAAACTTGCGAATTATCGGGATGCACATTTTTAACGTAGGTAAATTTTTGTTCCGCTAAATCAATTTTGTTTGCTTTCAGTAATTCAAAACCTTTTAACATCGCCTGATAAGCAGGATCACTAATCATTTGCTGATAACTGGCTAATGCGGTTTTTAATTCAACCACTTTCGTTTTGACCGATAAATCTTTCGGATAGGCTTGCGCTAAGTCATCAATTTCTTGCGTGGTTAATTTTTCAATTGGAATATTTGATAACGCTGATTTCCAAGCTGTCGCGGCCTTGGCTTTATAAACTTCGTCGTGTGATAGCTGCTCATAAACAATTAACGACGTTTTATCATTGGGCGTTTTTTGACTGATAACAGACGCTAATGCCAATTTAAATTCAGGATTGTTGGGATATTGCGTATTTCGTTCTTTGAGCAATTTAACGGCATGGTCAAAATCGACAGCACTTCTTTTGGCAATCAACGTTAAATAATCAATTTCAATGGCGGTTGTCGGCATGCCGTAAGGAAATAAATTTTCATAAATGGCAATTGCTTCGTCATAACGCCGATTACCGATTAAAAAATGCGCTTGTTGCAATTGCAATTTTTTCGAGCCGAATGTTTCAAATAACGTTTTTAATTTATTGAGTTCAGGATGGTTTGGGTATTGTGCTTCAAAATAGAGGATATTTTTTTTGGCACTTTCGTTATCACCTTGAAGAATATTTAATCGCGCTTGAAAAAATAACGCTTCAGGATTGCTTTTGTCTATGGCTAGCCAATGTTCTAATGCCGCTTGTGCAATGTCGTAACGATAATTTGATTCGGCGAGTACGATTTGTTGTTTAAAAAAATCTTCAGGTTTTATTATTTCAGCGGGCAAAGGTGTCGCGGCGGCAATGCCGATAAGAAAAATGCTGGGAAATAAAAAAATCGTAGGAGCGTTACGCATTGCGGTGTCAAGAAACTGGCTTTATCGATAAATAATTTCATGTGCAATACAGATGCCAAAGAGATGTATTTAACTCGTGATAAAATCTGCCATTTATGACGCAGACAATGTTGTGGATAATGCCGATTTTTTTTATAGTCTTCGCAGTGCGTTTTATTTTTTAGGATGTAATTATGGCTATTTCACCAACTGCAACAGAAATATTGACTCACGCTCCTCGTTTGAGCGTTTCGTTTCGCGTTTTACTTGGTTTGTATTTAATCATACCGTTATGTTTAATTTTATACGGCTTGGATACCACTTTTTTGCAAGGTTGGTTGCGAGAAAACTTGCCTACGCGCCCGACGCATTTTCTGCTATTCCAAATTTTATTTGGCACACCGCATATTCTAGCGAGTACGATTTTGCTCGTTAGCAATGGTGAATATATGCAGTTTTATAAACGCCATTTATTGTGGATGACGATAGCCATTGCGATTGTGTTTGGTATTGGCAGTTTATTTATTCCCTATCGCGTGTTTTATGTCGCTGTAGCAGGTTGGACGGTTTATCACGTTTTAAAACAACAACACGGCGTAGCGCGTGGTGTGTGTCAATTGCCAACGTGGGCGTATCAAAGTTTATTGTGGCTGAGTGTTTCGGCGGGGTTGTTGATTTACATCGGAATTTTTCTGCATAACAGTCTGGAAGCTGAAACGATGGTGCAACTTAAAAATGCGGCGGGAATTTTAACGGCAGCTTTAGTTTTGAACGCGCTTTA
>DALYHZ010000349.1:0-1826 GCA_031970635.1 Methylococcaceae bacterium
CGTGTTTTAAGCGAATGTGAGAAGTAAGCAGTAATTTTTTTCATAACAATGCGTACGCTGCTCAAACAATGAAGAAAGTAAATCGCACCATGATAATCGCCTCACGTACATAACAAAATGAGACAAATTGTCGCAGTGATGTTTTTAAAAGTGTTTTTATTTGTTGTTTTGCTTTTTTTTCATCTAAACCGGTTAGAATAGACAAAATGTTAATTAGCTCGTCTGAGGATTTTATGAATACACAAAAATTGATTACCGCTTACAGTGAGTTCATGCACCACTTGCATGAAACAATGGAAGATACATTAAATTCATTCACAGATGCATTTGAAATTTCAAAAGAAAAAATAAATGAAAGTGGTGATTTAACTGCAGAAGAATTAGAGCACATCTCAACTCAAGTTAAACGTGATGTTGAACACGCCGCGATATCGCTACCGGCACACGATAATGATTCATTAAGCGAATGGTTAAAATTTGATATTGAGTTAGTTGAAAATTTAACATGGGATGCGTTTTTAAGTGTGGCAGATAAAACGCGTATTGAACTGGCGAAATTAGGACAATTGGCTCAAACGCACAAATATCAAAGCGGTGATATTACAATTGCAGGTACATTCATTTGCAACGATTGCGGTAAAGAAATCGCGTTTAAAACAACGAGTCGAATTCCTGATTGTCCAACGTGTCATAATCACACGTTTGTTCGATCATAAAAATTATTTTAATTTCACGCTGTTAAAAAATTTACAGCAATTTTCATCATTTCCTTTCAGGCATGTTTTATTATGATTAACAATGGGTTGTTAGAAATTTTACTTCTGGCATTACATAAAGCTGATATCAAATTAGCTTTGCACAGTAAACGTGTGGCGTGTTATGCCTTTGAATTAGCAAAAGAACTTAATCTATCTTCAGATTTTAAAAAACGTATTTTTTTAAGTGGGCTCGTTCATGACATCGGTTTTTTAAAACTAGACATTGATTTTTCTAAACTCTCTCGTGATATGACATTACACACGGACACGGATTTAATTCAACGTCACGTTGTCGAAGGGGAGCATTTGTTATCAAAGGTAATTGCCGATGCGGAAATTTTAGAAACGGTTCGACATCATCATGAAAAATTCAATGGTGAAGGTTATCCGGATAAATTGAAAGGTGAAGAGATTTCACTTGCGTCGCGAATTATGGCAGTTGCCGATTTATATGATGCCATGATGGTAGGTGAAATGTTTGGCGAAGAACGCTCTATTCCCGAAGATATTATTCATCACCTTAGTTATAAATCCAGTGGCGTGGAACTCGATCCGGAATTAGTAAAAACCTTTTTAGGTTTATTACAAAAAAACCCTGTGTTTTATTTACCGGTCAAAAATAATGAATTGAACTTATACAAACTGGTTTATTTAACACCGGGTAAATTAGAATCTGGCGATTTATGTGACCAATATGGTACGGTTTTAGTTCGTCAAGGTGCTGAATTAACACAACACACGCTCGATAATATTCGCTCAAGTTATCCGGGACAAAAAATCATTTATGTCCCTGAAACAGAAAATGCGTAATTTGATAATTTAAAACAAGGAAAACTCTTATGTCAGAATTCAACAATGTCACCGTCGTCAAAAAAGCAAATGTTTATTTTGGTGGCAACGTTAGTAGCCGCACCATCAAATTTGCCGATGGCTCGACAAAAACGCTAGGTTTTATGCTTCCTGGTGAATATCTATTCAATACTGCCGCCGCTGAAATTATGGAAATTTTAAGTGGTGAATTGGATGTGTTATTGCCCAACGAAGATTGGAAAGCCATTAAAGGCGGCG
>DALYHZ010000350.1:0-371 GCA_031970635.1 Methylococcaceae bacterium
GGCAAAGCACCAGTTGAAAACTTATCACTTTTTCCCGAAGATTCGGATGTAACAAAAATTCAACAGTTGGCAAAAACGAAACTAGAATCTGGTTTATTCACCTTTTATGTCGGTAAAGACGGCAACAAAATTTTAGGTTATGCCGCAATTGAAACAGAAAATGTACGCACCAAACCCGAAACAGTGATGATTGTTTTAACGCCTGAAGGAGAATTGCGAAATGTATATTTGTTAGCATTTCACGAACCGCCTGAATATATGCCACCTGAACGTTGGTTTGAATCGCTATTAAAACATCCGATAAGTGATTTAGAGTTAGGCAAAGGCGTAGATGGTATTTCTGGCGCAACATTAAGCACTCGCTCTGTATT
>DALYHZ010000350.1:386-1801 GCA_031970635.1 Methylococcaceae bacterium
AAAAGTCATAGCGATTTATCAAGTGATGGTTAAAAAATAATGCGTTATTTTGTCAGCGGTGAACAGCAACGAAAACTTTTACTTAATGCGTTAGTGTTAATGTTCTTAGCGTATGTGGCATTACTTTGGATAAGTAACGCGATGATGTATTTTCATCGTATGGATTTAACGTTTGATTCTGTTGTAACGTATTACCGTGGTAATGAAGAGCAGTTTATTTCAGCAAAAAGCTACGAAGGAATGCTCGAAGTGTTGCATTTTCATTTATTTGCCATGGGAATGCTTGCGGTAACTTTGACACATTTAATGCTCATGACAGAATTTTCAATACGTTTGAAAGTTTGGTTAAGCAGTGTGACATTTTTTTCTGCGTTAGCAGAAGAAGTTGCGGGTTGGTTAGTGCGTTTTGGGCATCCGTTATTTGCGTATTTTAAAATCGGAACATTTTTACTTTTAGAAATATCGTTGTTTTTACTTATTGTGATAGTGTCATGGTCGTTGCTAAAAGCAAGAATGGAAATGAAACGTAGGGCTTTAGAAGAAGAGTAGGGGTTCAAAATTTGAACCCCCACACAAACGTTAATTAGTCAAAAATTTCCAAAACACATCTGCTATCGGTGGACAACCTGGCAAGAAATAATCAATTTTGACCCTTGACCTAAAAGTTACAAAAACCATCATTTGTTGCCTTGCCTGCTCCAAAGTAAAGAAATCTACTTTTCCTTACTTTTTGATGAGCCATGACAAAATACTAGCTGAAACTGTCCAAGAAACTTCTGCATCTTTGTAAGTTCTCTCTGGAGCAGATTTCACTCTTTTTTAACTGCCTTCAGAAAATTCGGCAAAAACGGATAAACAGTTCCTAATATTGGGATGATACAAATTGATGCTAACAAACAAACCTTAGCAAGATTTGTATTATCACTTCTTATTATCTTCACAAAGGATACAAACCAAAGTATCGCTCCTGTACCGTACAACGCTATCCATATTAAAACAAATTTGTCATGACTATCCATTACTCATATCCTGACAGGTATTTGAATCATCTGCTTGAATAAAAGCCAAATAAATCTTAATCAAAATGCACTAATTCATAAGGCAACGACGGTTCCCGTCCTGCAAGTAAATCTGTCAAAAATTTCCAAAACACATCTGCTGATGGTGGGCAACCTGGTAAGAAATAATCGATTTTGACCACTTCATGAATTGGATGCACTTTGTCGAGCAACAAAGGCAATTCTATGTCACTTGGAATTTGAGCATTTTCAACACCAATGCCATCTCGATACGCTTCATTTAAACAATCTTCTAAATTGATATGATTTCGCATTGCAGGCAAACCGCCGTTAATCGCGCACGCGCCAACTGCTACTAAAATTTTGCAGTTTTTGCGGAACTCACGCAAAACATGG
>DALYHZ010000351.1:0-1787 GCA_031970635.1 Methylococcaceae bacterium
TGTTTTATTTAATTAAAAATAACCATGAAAATATAAATTCTGCCGATATTTTCAGTCGTCCGTACTGCATCAATTTAATGCCGTGACATTTCTAATCTCGCGATCCAATTCTTTAAATTTTGCCGCCACTCCAAAAACTAACTTGGAGGCTTCAATAATTGTCTTTGCTTTTTCTGCACGATAATTTCCTTCCAATACATTCTTGAGCTGATGTGTGGCTATGCCAACCAATTCAGGAAGTCCTACCATCGCTTGATCAACGGTTTCATACATTTCAGCAAGTCGTTTTTGCCCATAGTCAGAATTAACGACCATAGAAACCACTGTGCGAGAAATTCCCAATTCGTTTGCAATTCTGGTTTTCGACCAGCCCAACAACGTCAACTGCCAAATTTTTTCATCTCGAACAAAGTTCGCATCAATTTTTTGTTCAATTTGGGGTTCCAATACTAACGGGGAGAAAACGTACGCTAAGGATTTTCAACCTGATTTAACGGTCTAAGTTTTCCTTTTTTGATTTGTTCTGAAAGCGTAAATGAGTAATGTCCAAGCACATTGATGTGTTGATAAAGCAGCGGGGACAATCGTTGTTCAAAATCTTCACCAATCGCTACAGATTGATTTTTCAGATGATCTAAAGCAGATTCCATGTAAATTGTGTTCCAAAGTACAACCGCATTAAGAACCAATCCAAGTGCGCCCAACTGATCTTCTTGACCTTCACGATACGATTTTCGCATTTCACCACGCCGTCCATGAAAAATAGCACGCGCAACATGATGTCTTTCTTCACCGCGATTCAGTTGAGTTAAAATTCTGCGCCGATAATCTTCATCATTGATGTAGTTGAGCAAATACAAGGTTTTGTTGATCCGCCCCGCATCAATAATGGCTTTAGCTAAATTCGAGGGCTTATCACTTTTCAATAATGAGCGAATCAATTCAGACGCACGCACAGTTCCCAGCTTTAACGAACCAGCCACTCGCATCATGTCATCCCAGTGTTGTTCAATTCGATCGGTCTTGCCGATTGACGCAGCTAATTCATTGAGTACACCGTAATCAGCCGATTTATCTATGCGATAAAAAGTAGCATCTCCTGCATCAGCCAAACGCGGCGAAAACTGATAACCCAGCAACCAAAACAAACCAAAAATCATGTCACTGGTTCCAGAAGTATCAGTCATAATTTCAGTGGGATTTAGACCTGTTTGTTGTTCAAGCATTCCTTCCAAAACGAAAATTGAATCCCGCAAAGTTCCTGGAACAACAATGGCGTGAAATCCTGTGTATTGATTAGAAACGAAATTATACCAAGTAAACCCTCGTTTAATTAACCCGAAAAATTTCCTATTTGGTCGAGCAGTGATAGTTGGAATAGGCACAATTAAACGCATTCCATCTGCCGAAGCGACTTCACCTCCGCCCCATTTTTTAGGCAATGAAAGTGTTGAGTGGTAATTGACTAATTTGGCGTTGGCATTGGTTAACGTTTCTGCACGCAAATAATTTTGTTTTACCCAGTTCAATCGCATTTGAGTTAATGCAGGGATATGATTTTTTATTAACGGTTCTAAACCAATGTTACAGGCTTCAGCAATTAACACTGCACAAATGCTGACGCTTAGGTCATCGGCGCGAGAATTTGCCTCGCTGACGTGATTAAACTCATTGAGAAAACCTGTGTGAGCATGAATTTCTAATAGTAATTCTTCCTTAGCGTACGTTTTCTCCTCGTTAGTATTGGAACCCCTTGACCTAGAAGATAGCCAAGAACGATTTATTAC
>DALYHZ010000352.1:0-1772 GCA_031970635.1 Methylococcaceae bacterium
GTTTTACTCGAATTCGGCAACATCACACCAATATGTTCATTTTGTTGTGTGATTTTTTTCAGTGCATTACCAATAATCAACGTGCGTGTAATCAGCGCATCATACGATAACGGCACACGTTCTAAATCTTCGGCAACGTGATGTTTACCACCGTGAATGTGTCGCGCTTCTAACAAACTGGCAAAAATCGTTTCCCGTGTTCGACTGCTCACAAATTGCATGTCCGTCATTAAATCCGCCAGCACATGCCCGCTGTATTTACGACGGTTTTTACCGGTTAATTCTTTTCGGGCTTCGATGTGCGTCGGCGGCAAAATGGTGAGCGTGATTTTTGGAAACCAGCGCAAACGCACAATGCCGCGTAATTTTGAAAACGGCGTGTATTGCGTCCCCGAAATTTGAATCGGCAAAATCATCGCGCCAGATTTATCGGCAACCATGCCCGTGCCGTCGTAAATTTTCATGAGCGAACCGGTCGTGGTAATGCGACCTTCGGGGAAAATTAACGTTTTCGTATCTTGTTGCAAATGATGAATCAAATTTTTCAATGACATCGGATGCGTCGGGTCGACAGGAAAAAAAGTCGATAAACCTAAAAACGGTTTCATCCACCAACGTTGTGCGATGTGCGTGTTAATGGCAAACGTGATTTCATCGGGCAAAAACGCGGCAAGCAACGGTGGGTCTAAAAATGAACAATGATTGGCAACAATCAACACCCGATTACCGGCTTGATAATAATTTTCTAAACCACTCACTTCAACGCGATAAAGCAGTTTGAACAGGAAACGTAGAGATTTTTTTAACATGGGCAGTGTTACCGGGATAAATCGCGCAAAATTTCTTTTTCTTGGTCGGTTAAATCGCGCGTGGTGGCTTGGATTTGTAATTTTTCTAAACGGGTTTGTCTGGCTTGCGTGATAAGTCGCGTTAATGCGCCGGTAAATTCGGCTTCGATGCCTTCTTCGGGAACGAGAATGGGTAAAGACGCTAACGCTTTTAACATTTTTTCTTCGGGCTTTTCGCGGTAATGTTCAAGTAATTGCGCGGTAGTCGCAGGTTTTTCAGCGCAAATAGCTTGCACAATTGCTTTAAATATTTCAATGCCCGAAAAATCTAATACTTGCCAATCGATTGGATTGGCGCGCAGTTTTTCTGCTAAGTGCGGATGTTGCACCAATAACGCCAACGTCAGACGTTCTAAAGAATAGCGTACATTTTGTGATTCATTTTGACGCGGAATTTGCACGGTAGCGTTTTCCTTTTCCAATGTTGGCGTAACGTCAAAATCAGACAATTCCTGCAATTTTGCCAGCATCATTTCTTTAAAAAAACCGTCGGATAATTTCAGTAAATACGGTTTAGCTTGATGAGCGAGTTTTGCTCGGCCTTCGATAGAATTTAAATTTAGCGTTTCCGTGAAATGATTGAAAAAATACGTCGACACCATTTCTGCATTTTCAATGCGTTGCGAAAAGGCTTCAATGCCTTCTTCACGCAACAACGAATCAGGGTCGTGCGTGGGCGGCAAAATTAAAACGCGCACTTGCCGATTGTCGTTTAACACCGAAAAAACAGCATCCATTGCTTTCCACGCTGCCTCTTGCCCTGCTCTATCACCGTCAAAACATAAAATAATTTCCGGTACAGAACGAAACAAAAGTTGTAACTGCGTCGTGGTTAAATTTGTGCCTAACGCCGCGACAGCGTAATCGATACCGAATTGCGCCAGCGTCACCACATCCATATAACCTTCAACAATTAACATACGC
>DALYHZ010000353.1:0-1756 GCA_031970635.1 Methylococcaceae bacterium
TGTATATGCCGTAGCACGGCAGGCTTCTTGATTAACATGCAGAAGATTTCCATTTTCATCAATTAACCAAAACCCCTCTCTGACATGATCCAGTGCGTAATTCAATAAAGTCAGTTGTCTTTCTGTTGCTTTGCGTTCGGTAATATCTTTCGCGAAACCTAAGTTGTAGCCTTGGCCGTCGTACTCAAAATAGTTGGCACTCGCTTTTACTGGGAAAATCCGTCCGTCCTTTGTTTGATGACGACTTTCAAAAGAAAGTGAACCTTTTTCCTTCAGTTCTTGCCAATGCACTGGCCAAAATTCAGTTGGAAAATCGGGGTCGATATCAGGAACGCCTAACTGGAGCATTTCCTCATGCGTATAACCTAACTCGCTACAGGCTTTGGCATTGATGTATTGAATTTTTGCATTTTCATCTACCACTGCAACGGATTCTTGAACGTGATCGAGTGCGTAATTTAACAGCTTAAATTGTTTTTCTGTTGCTTTACGCGTAGTGATGTCTCGGGCAATAGAAATTGCCATCCATTTGCCATTGTATTCATATAAATATCCGCTAACTTCGACGGGAAAAAGACGACCATCTTTTGTACGATGATAAGATTCTATTAAGAAAAATCCTTTGTTTTCTATTTGCCTAGCAATTTCCTGAAAAGACGCTTCATCCACACATGGATCAATATCTGACACACCCATATGTAATAATTCTTCTCGACTGTAGCCAAGTTTTTGGCAGGCATAATCGTTTACATAATGGAAACTTTGATTTTTCGAATCGATTAAAAATACAGCGTCATCGGTTCGTTCAGAGTCAGAGATTAAATTCCAAGTAATTGCGTTCATTCAAGAAAAGTAATTGGGAAAGGCTAGTGGCGAATTATACCCAAATGTTACAACGATTCAGACAGCATATTATTCATTTGAGCAAAAAACGCGCGTTTGTTTTGTTGCTTGATTTCTTCGGTAAGTGGTTTTCGTTCTGCCCAATGCAAATCTTCTTCGGGTAATTCGTCTAAAAATCGGCTGGATTCACAGTCTTCATAAATGCCCCGCTGTTTTCGTTGTTTGCAGTAACTTAACGTACATGTGCGTTGTGCTCTTGTGATACCAACATAAGCTAGTCGGCGTTCTTCTTCGATGGAATCACTATCGATACTGTTTTGATGCGGTAAAATTTTCTCTTCCATACCAATTAAAAAAACGTGCGGGAATTCCAGCCCTTTCGCCGCGTGCAAGGTCATTAAACTCACTTCGTCATTCACATCGTCTTCGCGGTTACGTTCTAACACATCAAGTAACGTCACTTTCGCCACTAAATCCGTCAGCGAAAATTCTTCGCCGTCAGCGGTATTTCGTTCAATCAGGCGTTCTAACCAACCTAATAAATCCTGAACATTTTTCACACGCCGTTCAGCCGTTTCACGACTGTTACTGTCTTCACGTAAATAATGCGAATAACCGATTTGCTCAAGTAATTCGCTAATACGTTCGATTTTGTTTGGTGCGACATTGACTTGCTCGCTCTTTTGCAAAATCCAATTCTGAAAATTTTGTAACCGTTTTCGAGCCGATTCGTCTAATCGCGTGCTTAATCCCATTTCTCCACATGCGGCAAATAAACTCACTTGCCGTTCTCTGGCATACGCGCCTAATTTTTCTAACGTCGTTGCACCAATTTCGCGGCGAGGCGTATTCACAATCCGTAAAAAAGCGGCATCATCATCAGGATTTGCCAGCAAGCGCAAATAACTCAATA
>DALYHZ010000354.1:0-1724 GCA_031970635.1 Methylococcaceae bacterium
GGTAGTCATGTTCCAGAAGTGCCATCAGAAGGCATTGATTTTGGCTACCAGCAGCAATAGATAAATTTCGTATTTGTTCTAAAGCGGGAGTTATGCGTATATCGTTCATTTTTATTCTCTCTAATTCAGGACGTTTTAACTTTTATAAAGCACAATTAGTGCCATGAATTTAGTCAAAACATCAAAAATACGATGTTGGAAAATTAAATTTAACGTTGCAAATCCAGCTTACGCAGTTTTTCAACTAATGTTGTGCGACGCATATTTAAACGTTTTGCGGCATGTGCTACCACACCATTACATTCGTCTAAAGCTTGACGTATTAAATCCAATTCCATCGTATTTAAATATTCTTTTAAATCGATACCTTCTTCAGGTAATTGTGCGCTTATTTCTGGAACATACTCATAAGGGCGCATCAAGTCCCGCATTTCTGATGAAGTCGTTCCCGTCAAGTTCTCGACAACTTCATGACGAACTTTAATTTCTTCTTCTCGAGTTTCATGTTGAGGAATCAGTGCCTCTACCTGAACATTCTCAAGACGATATTGTTTAAATTTTTCTGGTAAATCATTAACATCAACTAATGATTTGGGATAGATAATCGCGAGTCGTTCAATCAAATTTGCCAATTCTCTGACATTCCCCGGCCATTCATAGTGCATTAACGTCGCTAACGCATTAGGCGTTAATTTTACAAAGCCACGATTTGCCTGAGACATTCGCGTAATCAAATCTTCAATTAAAACCGGAATATCATCCACACGTTCTTTAAGCGGCGGCATTTCAATAGGAAAAACATTTAAACGGTAAAATAAATCTTCTCGAAAACGATTATGTTTAATTTCTTCTTCTAAATGGCGATGTGTTGCGGCAATGACGCGGACATCACAATGAATCGTTTTATTACCACCAACACGTTCAAAAGTGCGTTCTTGCAAAACGCGCAATAACTTCACTTGCATCGAAAGCGGCATGTCACCAATTTCATCTAAAAATAACGTGCCGCCTTCTGCCATTTCAAAACGACCTTGTCTTGCATTCAATGCCCCGGTAAACGCCCCTTTTTCATGACCAAATAATTCACTTTCCAATAACTCAGCGGGAATTGCCCCACAATTGATTGGAACAAAAGGTTTATTACTACGCAGCGAGGCATCATGCAACGCATTTGCAACGACTTCTTTACCTGTTCCGGATTCGCCTAAAATCAAGACCGTCGCTTCTGATTCAGCGACTTGAGCAATCATTTTTCGGATATGAATCATTGAGGTGCTATTACCCTTCAAACGACTGGCAATTAACGATAAGGTTTTCTCATTATCAGAAGAGGGTAAAACAACTTTTTGGTTATCAGATGCGGGATGAATGATGGAAGTGGCGGTGCGGTTAATGGGTAATTTTGCTAGTAACGGACTTAATTGCGAATAACCGACTGGCCACGGTAAAACATGGAATAATTTGTCATGAACTTTTTCAACAGAAATTTCTTCATCAACAATTTCCGTAATAAAAATGACAGGGATTTTTTGTGCCATTTCGACAATTTCATTGATAATCACGAATTGTTTGCGTATACCTTCACCTATGAAAATGCCACAAACTAAATTGATTTCTTTTAAGTAATCGGCGTAATTGTCTGAACCGATGGTCTTTACCTGATACCCCATGAATTGAAAAATGATTTCAAAAAAATTGTTCTCAATGGCAGCCGTTATCCGATA
>DALYHZ010000355.1:0-1693 GCA_031970635.1 Methylococcaceae bacterium
CGTTGACATGGATTATTTATACGATAAAGATCCTGAGCAAACCGAAAAAAATATTGGCAGTCTCGTACAACGTATTAAAGAAATGCACATTAGCACGGTGTATTTGCAAGCCTACGCTGACCCAGATGGTGACGGGAATGCGGAAGCATTATATTTCCCAAATCGTCATATGCCAGTGCGCCAAGATTTATTTAATCGCGTTGCCTGGCAATTGAAAAAACGCGCCGCCGTGCGTGTATTTGCGTGGTTGCCGATTATGGCGTATCAAAATGCGGATATTGATAAATCATGGTATGTTCAAGAATGGAAAGACGGTAAAGCGCAAGAATCGAGTCATATTTATAAACGCTTATCGCCATTTAATCCGCAAGCACGTCAATTTATTGCCGAAATTTATGAAGATTTAGGAAAATATTGCAGTTTTGAAGGCATTTTATTTCATGACGATGGCATTTTGTCTGACTTTGAAGATGTCTCACCCGAAGCGTTAGCTTATGGAAAAGAGGTTTGGGGATTATCGGATGATTTCAGTAAACTTCACGCCTCCAGTAAAAGTCGTCTTGAATGGGCGCAACATAAAACAGAATTGATTGGACAATTTACCGATGAATTAACGAATCGTGTACGTTTTTACCGTCCGAATATTCAAACCGCCCGAAATTTTTATGCCCTACCTTTATTGCAACCTTATAGTGAGGAATGGTACGCACAATCCTTCAAATCTTTTTTAGCGCATTACGATTATGTCGCTATCGAAGCGATGCCGTTTATGGAAGAAGCTAAAAATCCAAATCAATGGCTAACCGATTTAGTCAAAGCCGCCGCAAAAGAACCGGATGGTTTGAAAAAAACGGTCTTTGAATTACAAGCCGTGGATTGGCGAACCAAACAAAAAATCCCCAGCAATATTTTTGTGGAACAATTGAATTTACTAAAAAAACTCGGTGCAAAAAACATTGGTTACTATCCCGATAACGTATACGAAAATCAGCCCCGTTTAGACGATTTAAAACAACATTTTTCTTTGCCAGAATTGCAATAATTTATGACTTTTTTTTCTGTATCGCTTGAATTTTGGCAAGCATTTATGGCGTGGTGGTCGCCTATTGATTTAATTATCGAAGACTTCATCTATTACTATCCATTATTCATGGCGTATGTTTGGATGTTTGGCGCAATTATTTTTTGTGTGCGTTACGAATGGCATAAAAAATCAACCGTTCCTTTTGAAAATTCGGAGACTTTACCGTCCGTTTCCATTTTAATTCCTTGTTATAACGAAGGCGAAAACGTCCGCGAAACCATTGGCATTTTGCAAAAACAGCATTATCCAAATTTTGAAATTATCGCTATCAATGATGGCAGCAAAGATAACACGCTTGAAATTTTGCACGAGCTTGCCGCGCAATATGAAAATTTACGCGTTGTAAATTTACATACCAATCAAGGTAAAGCGATGGGGTTGCGAACTGCGGCATTGCTTGCAAAAAGTGAGATTTTAATTTGTATTGATGGCGATGCGCTGTTATCACCGGATGCCGTCGGATGGATGGTGCGACATTTTATAGAAAATCCAAATGTTGGCGCAGTGACAGGCAATCCACGCATTCGTAATCGTTCAACGTTACTCGGTCGTATTCAAGTGGGCGAATTTTCAGCCATTGTTGGCATGATTAAACGCGCCCAACGTTCG
>DALYHZ010000356.1:0-1685 GCA_031970635.1 Methylococcaceae bacterium
GTTCATTTTTATGGTCTATTGCTATTGGAGGAACTGGGTATGAAGTTCCATTTGATATCGAATGTGATTTTATATCTACAGATCCCATTCACCTCGTAGGCCAATTTGAAGGAACTGTTCAATTTAGTAATAATTACACCGCATTTTATTTAGATACCAGTGACAACAAAGCTGCCGTTGCCTTAGTATGCAGTGAAGAAAGACTTGATGAGCATGACCGAAATCTACTCGAAGTATTCACATCAAAAATTTCCATTGCATTGGCAAATGCCATTCATTATCAAAAAATGATTTCTTTTGAAAAAGCAGCTGTTACGGACTTTTTGACGGGTTTAAATAATCGCCGGCAATTATTGCGTTTAGGTATTCCCATGCTGGCGTTAGCAAACCGAAATAATCGTTTAGCCGTTGCGATGATTGATATAGACCACTTTAAACGTATCAACGATAGTTATGGTCATGATGCTGGTGATATTGTGTTACAAAAAATCGCTAAAATGATGGACGATCGTTTTCGCCGCAGTGATGTGATAGCTCGTTATGGTGGTGAAGAATTTTGCATCCTTGCACCTTCGTTAAATATTGCTCAAGCATTTGAGTTATTTGATAATTTTCGAGCATCAGTGGCAAATTGTGAAATTGCTATTTCAGCCACAGTTAATATTAGCGTGACACTCAGTATTGGTGTGACGACCGATTTATGTCCGAATTTAGATGATATGATTGCAATGGCAGATTATTTACTTTATCAAGCAAAACACAATGGTCGTAATTGCGTGATGGTTAAATAACAAATATTTTTCAATTTTATCGAAAGTAGGTTTTTTTATGGTGATGTTATGGACAGACGCGCTGATTTTTAGCTTACTCTTTTTGGTTGCTGGCTTGACTTATTATTTACGAGGAAAAGAACATTTTAAACGCCCGTTAGCCACTTTGCGACAAAATACAATCGGCATGATGTCTCTTATCATTCTGTTATTTTTTATGGCAATTGGTTTACTTGATTCATTGCATTTTAAACCGCACTCGTCAGAAAACACGCCATCAAATAACGAAATTATCAGTGTGTTGGATTATTGGGCAACGCCCTTGCGTGAACATACTGAAAAAACCTATTCTGAACCATTTGCGACAACGCTATATAACAAAGAAATGATTTCACAACCCGATGGAAGTATGCGTTGGGATTATCCACCTTTGAAATTTGGCGGACAGCATTTAGAGGATGAAACACAAAAAACGTTCGATATTATTCAAAAATCATTGATTGGTTTTTTACAAGGTGTTGGTATTTTTGCAGTAATAATTTTAGGTTCACGATTAAAAATCAAATTTAATCTGTTATCACTGACCTTTTTTGTTTTGATTACACTAAGCTCCACGTTAATTTATTTGTCGAATTATTATCATGTGTTTGGCACGGATAAAGTCGGCGAAGATGTGTTTTATCAAACCATTAAAAGTATTCGCACCGGTTTAGTATTAGGCACATTAACAACGCTTATTTTGTTACCGTTATCGCTCATTTTGGGAATTCTAGCGGGATTTTTTCGTGGTTGGCTTGATGATGCGATTCAGTTTTTATATACCACGCTTAATTCTATCCCCAGCGTGTTGCTGATTAGTGCGTCAGTGCTAATGGTACAAATTTATATGACCAATCATGAGAACGATTTCACCAG
>DALYHZ010000357.1:0-1667 GCA_031970635.1 Methylococcaceae bacterium
TAACAAATCAATTCCACATTTTTTCAAAATAGGTGAGTTATGAATTTCAGTGATTTTTTAAATGAATTAAAAACCAAAGCCAATGAACTCAAAACCGAAGCATTAAAATTCAAAAATAAAGAATTTTTAGAAGCGGCTATGGCTGGTTCGGCGTTAATTGCGATGGCTGACGGTAAAATCAGTTCCGAAGAAAAACAAAAAATGATTAAGTTCATTGAAAACCACGATGCGTTGTCGATTTTTACAACTAGCGATGTGATTAAAGCCTTTCAAGATTTCGTCGGACAAATCGAATTCGACAAAGACATCGGCGACGCGAAAGCCTTTTTAGCTTTAGGCAAAATGAAATCGAACGTGGAAGCGGGGCGTTTATTAGTCAGAATGATTATTGCGATTGCCTCATCGGACGGTAATTTCGATGCTCAAGAACAAGCTGTGGCAGCAAAAATTGCAAAAGAACTTGCGTTAAATCCTGCTGAATTTGGTTTATAGCCATGAGCGGCACAGATAATTTTACCGTTATCGAACAAGTCGCGGGTGCCATTTTTGATGTGGTGCGCTACGAAAAATTGCTCGGTTCGGACGATTTAAATATTGCCGAAAAGGTGTTTTTCGCCAATCAAGCCAATATTCATTTGAAAATGGTGCGCGTGACTTTGAAAAACAGTGAGTTATTGCTTGAGCCCAGCGCGCTTTATTTCATGAAAGGGCATTTGCAATTGGAATCGACGACGGGCGGCGGCATTGCAAAAGGGTTGATGCGAAAATTCTTAACAGGTGAAACGCTTTTTCAATCACGCATTAAAGGTTCGGGCGAAATTTTTTTAGAGCCGAGTTTTGGGCATTATTTACTGTTCAATATTGAAAATGACGGGCTAATTTTTGATAAAAGTTCGTTTTATTGCGCGTCAGGCGGTATCGAAGTCAGTGCCAAATTGCAAAGCAATATTTCTAGCGCATTATTTGGTGGCGAAGGTTTTTTCCAAACCCAAGCCAGCGGCACCGGCATTGTCGTTCTCGTTTCCCCTGTTCCTGTCACTGAGTTAATCGTTTACGAATTAGCGGCAGGCGAAAAATTATCTGTCGATGGCAATTTTGCTTTTGTTCGCACGGCGAGTGTCACGTTTCAAGCTGAAATGTCGGGAAAATCGTTATTTAGCACGGCGGTGAGTGGTGAATTACTATTGCAAACTTTCACCGGTCCTGGCATGGTTTGGCTTGCACCAACACAAGGCGTTTACGACAAAATGAAACAACCTTTCGGCATTTCAAACGTCAGTCACAATCACGGTTCAGCGGGAACAGAGACACGCTAACGTTGATTTTACTTTTCACCTTTTATTTTTCTTTCTAATGCGCCTAAAAATACTCTTCCGCTTAATCCACATTCATTGGGTGTTAATTCGCCACGGTTTAGATGAATTAGTTTTACAAACGCCGTTTATGCGTCCGATTCGTTATTTGGCGATTTTTTCACCTTACGCCAGATTTAAAAATGAAGCGGATACGCGCGGTGTAAGAATTCGGCGGACATTGGAAGATTTAGGCGCGATTTACGTTAAATTTGGACAAGCCCTTTCAACACGCAAAGATTTATTGCCTGACGACATCGCTGACGAGTTGGTGAAATTGCAAGACCGCGTGCCGCCATTTTCAGGTGAATTAGC
>DALYHZ010000358.1:0-1571 GCA_031970635.1 Methylococcaceae bacterium
CGGGTGGCCAGAAAAAACCTTTGCTTTTGACGTAATCTTGAATTTCTTGATTTGTGATACCTGTTTGCACTTTGATGTAACGATTATCCGGCGAAAAATCTAATACCTGTTTCATTCGTTCGAGTGATAAAACTAAACCACCATGCAGCGGCACAATTGCGCCAGTCGTTCCAGTTCCTCTGCCCCGCGCTGTGATTTTGATTTCAAATTCGTTGCACAACTGCACGGTTTTTAAAACCTGCTCATGCGTTGTGGCAAAAACCACCACTTGCGGCAAAGCATGTCGGCGACTGTTGTCATAACCGTAAGTCCAACATTCTTCAGGTTCGGTAAGAATTTCGTTTTTCGAAAAAATGGTTTTTAAAGCAGTAAGAAATTCGGCGGGAAGAGTTTTTTGCATATTTTTTTAAAGTCTAAATGTAGGGGCAGATATTGTGGTTGCCCTGTGACAATTAACAGTAGGGCAACCACGAGGATTGCCCCTACGTTCAATCGATATAATCAAATACGGTAATAATTTGGCGAATATCGGGTTCAAGGCGCACGACATTTATTACTACAGTGCCTTCGTTACGATGCACACGCCCCATCAAATAGACGGTGCTTTGTTCAACAATGACTTTAATGAGTGACGAATCAAAATTGGGTAAATCGTGAATTTGCGTTAAGGCTTGTTTGATATTTTGGGTGATACGTCTGTCGTTAGCACGTGATAAATTATCGCTGGGGTAATCAACAATTAAGTTGTCATGTACCATTTTAACGTGCGGGATAACGCGTACAGTTTCGACAATTTTAGTTTTAAATACGTCATTCATCGCCTCGCCGGTAAGTAACACTGCCCCGTTATAAACATTCACATTCACATGGCTAAAGCGACGTAATTCTTCATCATCACGCAACGTTTCTTTAACTTCGGTTTCAATATCATTGTCATTTTCAGCCGCTTCTGTTGTGCGGCGATCCGCAATACTTTGAGCGGTTTTACTGGCGCGTATATTTTTTTTTGTGCTACAACCGGTTGTAAGCGTTACCGTCAGTACACAGAAAAACACCAGTAAAAAATTCATACTTTTTTTCATCGTTTTATCTCCAACGGGAAAACCTAACACTTAATGTTAAACGCGACGCGCATCAGGCAACACAATATTGAGTTCTAATGTCTCTTGATTGTCATTTTGTTCTAAGTTAATCGTCATGGCGTCATGATTAACATCGACATATTTTTGGATTACGGCAAGCAACTCTTTTTGCAATTGAGGTAAATAAGACGGTTGAGTACTTGAAGAACGCTCATAAGCGACCAAAATTTGTAGCCGTTCCTTGGCTAGTGATGCAGAACTGGTTTTAGAACTTCTAAAATAATCCAGTAGACTCATGATTATTTGCCTCCGAATAACTTCCTAAAAAAACCACTCTTGTCATCAATGAATCGATGCGGTTTGTTTTCACCCAAATAACGCGCCACAATATCGGCGTAGGCTTGTCCAGCATCGCTTTTTTCATCCAAAATAACGGGTGTTCCAGCATTTGATGCGGTGAGTACCGATTTTGACTCGGGAATGACGCCA
>DALYHZ010000359.1:0-1543 GCA_031970635.1 Methylococcaceae bacterium
TAACCCATTCACCCGATTGTGCTTCTTCGCGTCGTTTTTCACGTTTAGCCAGCAAATTGGCAATCGTAATATTCGACAGATAATCTTGAATATGTTCGCTTAATCCCGTCCATAAATCATGTGTTAAACAAATGCTGTCATGTTGACAATTCGCGCCACCGCCGCATTTGGTCGAATCAATGGGTTCATTGACGGCTTCTATAATGGCGGCGATGCAAATTTGTTCAGGTACTTGATTTAATTGATAGCCACCACCAGGACCTCGTACGCCTTGAACAATTCCGGCTTTGCGTAAACGTGCAAACAATTGTTCTAAATATGACAACGAAATCGTTTGGCGTGCTGCAATTTCAGTCAGTGTGACGGGCTTTTCTTGGCTGTGAAATGCCAAGTCCAACATTGCTGTTACCGCGTAGCGACCTTTAGTAGTTAAACGCACAGGCAATCCTAATTTAAGTAAAAATAAAAGGGTTTTACTATACTTAACCTAGCAAAATAGTCAACTATCAAATCAGTTCCTAAACGTCAACGCCGTTCAATTGATATTTTTTCACTCGATAACGAAGCGTTTCGCGTGTTGTACCTAAGGCACGAGCGGCGGCCATTAAATTATTATCCGCACGTTCTAAAGCGGTTTTAATAATATATTTGTCCATATCATCTAATGCCATACTGCCATCTAATGGTAAATGCAGATGCGTTGTATCTGCCGTGACCATATTTTCCGCAGGTTTACCAAGTTGCAACCACTGTACGGGAAATTCTTCACCATCTGCAAATAAAACACACCGCTCAATCACATTTCGTAATTCACGCACATTTCCGCGCCAATTGTGTGCTTTAAGCTGTTTCCATGCCTCAGGAGGAATATTTTTAACATGGCGACCGGCTTTTGCATTGTATTCAGCGACAAAGAGTGGCACCAGTTCATCCAAGTCATCCACCGCCTCACGCAAAGGCGGTAAATTCACGCGAAAAACATTGAGTCGATGATATAAATCCGCGCGAAATGTGCCAGCTTGCGCCATACTTTCTAAATCTCGATTACTCGCGGCGATAATTTGTACATCAACGCCGATTTCTTTTTCGCTGCCCAACCGACGTACTTTGTGGTCTTCGATAACTTTTAATAGTTTTGCTTGTAATTCCAACGGCATTTCACCAATTTCATCCATAAATAACGTGCCGCCATCGGCTTGTTCTAATAAACCACGATGCCGTCCCGTCGCGCCGGTAAATGCGCCAGCTTCGTGTCCAAATAATTCAGACTCCAATAATTCACGCGGTAATGCCGCACAATTGACTTCAATCATCGGTTGCGCGGCGCGTGAACCACCGTAATGCAGAATTCGCGCAATCAAACCCTTGCCCGTTCCCGTTTCACCGCCAATAATCAACGCGCTAAATGGTACTTGAGTCAATTTGGTTAATAATTGCCGTACAGCATGAGCTTGTGAACTGTGTCCCACGAACGCTTCGGGTGAATAACGCCGATGCCCTTGTTTAGTTTGGTCAATCACGCGCCGCCGCATGGTTGCACTTC
>DALYHZ010000360.1:0-1518 GCA_031970635.1 Methylococcaceae bacterium
GCGCTATTTTTACCTTCTGAAAACGCCACAAAATTCACCGCTAAAATGCCTTGTTCGGATAATAATCCGCGTAATTGTTGTAACGTCTCAACCGTTAACAAATGCGCCGGTTCAGAGCCGCCGGTAAAACAATCGTGAATAATTAAATCGTACTGCCCCGTTAAATGGCGAATTTCATATCGCGCATCCCCGACAATCGTTTTCCCCGTCGGTTTAAAATCAAAATAATCCACCGCCGCTTTTGCCACAGCTGGATCGATTTCCAAAGTATCGACAATGATGCCATAACGTTCATTTAACACTTTCGCCATGTGTCCTGCGCCCAAACCGACAATTAACGCTTTGGTCATTTGCGGACGCAATGCAGGAATCAGTCCGACAATATCTTGATAACTTAATTGGCTTTCGCTACGTTTAATACTCGACGCGCCAATTGCTGAACCGTCTGAAGTGAGCAAACGTAAATCACGCGCCGCAACATCAATGACACGCACCCAACCGTATAAACTTTCTTGTTCAAAACGCACATTAAATTTTTCATTTGGACGCACCTGCCCTGCTTTAACCACGTTAGGCAATAACGCTAAGCCGATGACGACTAAAAAGACGCTTGGTATTAACGTTGCGGTGGATTGCAATTGTTGACGTTCAATCCAACCAATCACTAACGCCAGCACAAAAAGTAATAAGCCGGTTGCGATTAAAATTTCCCGTGAACCAACGAGTGGAAATAAAAATAAACCTAAAACCAATGTGCCAATCACACTTCCCAACGTGCTGACAGCGTAGATTGTGCCAGAAGTATTGCCGATATTATTGAGTTGCGACGTTGATAATTTAATGGCAAACGGACTGACCATGCCAAGCATCATCAAACTCGGTAAAAATAAAATTAACGCGCTAACAAATGCGCCACCGCGTAACCCTAACGAATCGGTTGCGAGTAAAACGGGGCGTGTAAGCCATGGAATCATCAACGTTAAAAACGCCGCTAATGCGATGATAAATGACAAACCTGTGCGTTTTGCTGAATCTGACCAACGTCCGCCGATAAAATAACCCAGTGTTAACGCCACCATCGTCACCGAAATCAGCGACGACCAGACATATAAACTTGTGCCATAAAACGGCGCAATTAAGCGTGTGCCTAATAATTCAATCACCATCACCGACGCGCCACTAATCAGCACCGTCATGAGTAATCCCCATCGTCCAAATGGCGAAATAGGCGAAGGTTGCACAATATCATTTGTCATGAAAAGTCTCGAAAGTTGAAGTTTTTTGATAAAGCGGCATCATCGCAATGCGAGCGTCAATGTGCGCGGAAAGGGTTAAATAAGCCGGACTTTGTGTGGATTCAAAAATACGCTTGAATTCGGTGTCGCTCATATGTTCAGGTAAATCACGCGGGTCAGGCATGAAATCGCTGTAATCGTTGATTTGAGCAACGAATTGTTGAAGATAACGCGCATTTTCTGGCGACGAAACTGCTAACTCACCAAAACGACTCCCCGCTTT
>DALYHZ010000361.1:0-1512 GCA_031970635.1 Methylococcaceae bacterium
TCCTGCTCCCAAAGCAGGCGCGCTACCAGACTGCGCTATACCCCGAATAATCTTTGTTGAAACGACTTAGTTCGCAGAACCAAGAGCGCACATGATAACCAGCACATCTTTCACCGTCAATTTTTATTTTTAAAAAAATTATTTTTATTCGGTAGATGTAAATATCTTTTTTTGAAAAAACAAATAATTAAATCATTTTCCAATGTAATGTTTCAGCCGATTTTAATGGCGTTATTTCGTCATAACTTGCCGGAACTGTCCAATCTGTTTTTTCTAATGTTACGGTTGCTACATTTCGCGGCAAACCGTAAAAATCTGCGCCGTAAAAACTGGCAAAACCTTCTAATTTATCCAGCGCATTTGCATCTTCAAAGGCTTGTGCATAAAGTTCTAACGCCGCAAACGCACTGTAACAACCCGCACAACCACAGGCATTTTCTTTTAAATGCGTCAAATGTGGCGCACTGTCTGTTCCTAAAAAAAACTTTGAATTACCACTCGTTGCCGCCTTGATTAACGCTTGACGATGTTGTTCACGCTTCAAAATCGGCAAACAATAAAAGTGCGGTTTAATGCCGCCCGCTAAAATTGCATTCCGATTAAACAATAAATGTTGCGGTGTAATGGTGGCGGCAATTTTATTACTTGCAGATTCAACAAATTCAACGGCTTCTTTTGTCGTCGCATGTTCTAAGACAATTCGCAAGGAGGGAAAATTTTTAACAATGTCTAACAAATAACGTTCAATAAAAACACGCTCGCGGTCAAAAATATCACAATTTTCGTCAGTCACTTCGCCATGAATTAACAATGGTAAATCGTGTTTTTCCAACGCCGCGAACAATGGGTAAATTTTGGTTACATCGGCAACGCCAGCATCAGAATTTGTCGTTGCGCCAGCCGGATAAAGTTTAAACGCATAAACATGTTCGCATTCTGTGGCACGTTTAATTTCTTCAAGCGTTGTTGCCGCCGTTAAATACAACGTCATCAATGGTGTAAAATTCACGCCTTCTGGAATCACTTGCAAAATTTCGTTTCGATATGCCAACGCCTGCGTAACCGTTGTTACTGGTGGTTTGAGATTTGGCATAATAATCGCCCGTGCAAATTGCCGAGCTGTATGCGGTAAAACCATTTTTAAAATCGCGCCGTTACGAACGTGTAAATGGAAATCGTCGGGGCGTGTAATAGTCAATGTTTTCATAATTGTGTCGTAAGTCTGTAAAATAAGCGCATTCTATAGGCAAGTGCCTTGAAAAATGAATAAGAAACGTCATTATTTTTTTATTTTTGGAGTAAGAAAAATGCCTATTTATGAATATCAATGCAAAGCCTGCAACCATGAATTTGAAGCCTTGCAAAAACTCAGTGATAAACCACTTGTTCAATGCCCCGCGTGCAGTCGAGAGGAATTGATGAAAAAAATTTCGGCGGCAGGTTTTCGCTTAAAAGGTTCTGGCTGGTATGAAACCGATTTTAAAAGCGGTGCGAAAAAAAATGTCGCCAGCG
>DALYHZ010000362.1:0-1509 GCA_031970635.1 Methylococcaceae bacterium
GATAACGGATTTGATGGATTGTAGCCAAAAACCATCATCGGAATACTGCGCCAGTTATCAATTGACGTTTTGCCCATGGCTTCCATTGCGGCATTGGCTTGATAACCTGTGTTGTAGAACGCCATCATGATGCAGAAGAACGTTGCAATTACAACAAACGTCATGGTACGTTTTAAATCGTTGCCGTCACGAACGTGCGTTTTGCCGCGCGTCACGTCAGAAGGTGTATAAATGAACGTATCGACCATTTCATATAAGCCGTAATAACGCTCAAGTTTGCCACCTTTTACAAAATGCGGTTCTAAACTGTCTAAGAAATCTCTTGCCGACATTTAGCCCTCCTTCTCAATTTTGGTTAAATTCGCACGCAACACAGGTGCGAAATCATGCTTACCTGGGTCTGCAAATGTGAACAATGACATATCTTCTTCGTCGAGTTCCAAACAACCGAGTAATTGCGCTTGGTCAGAATCACCGACCACTAATGCTTTCAAAAGTGGTGTTGGCAAAATATCCATTGGCATCAATGTTTCATAAATACCAACTGGCACAATCGCACGGTTACTGCCGTTTTTATCCGTTGTTAATGGATACAAACGTTCTTCGGGTTTATTTAAGAACGGAAGCGAGCCATTAGTTTTTTTGTCTACACTTGAAGTATAAACATTCAAGGTCGAGTATTTGTTTTTACCTGCGACAATCCAGCCGAATAATTCACGCGCACGACCTTCTTGCAGAGCCGAAACTTGCAAATGGTATGCACCTAAATAATCGAATGCGCCATGTGCTTGGTGTCCGTATAAAACAGAACCTGAAACGACACGATTTTCAACTTCGTCGTTTAATTCGCCAGCGGTTAAATCACTTAAATTTGCACCCACGCGAGTACGAACTAAACGTGGATTTTTAACGGTTGGACCTGAAAGCGCGACGACACGTTCAACGTTTAATTTGCCCGTTGTGAATAATGCACCGATTGCAATTACCGCTTGATAATCCAAATGCCACACAAATTTATTGATATTCACAGCATCAATGAAATGAATGTGTGTGCTTGGCAAACCAGCTGGATGCACACCACCGAATTCAGCTACGACAACAGGTGTGTTACCTGTTGGAATATCTGTGCCTGTCGCTTTGCAAACATAGACTTTGCCTTCGATGAGTTTAGAAATAATTTCTAAACCGTTGACAAAATCCGCAGAGCGGTCAGCAATAATTACGGCAGGATCAGCCGCTAAAGGGCGTGTATCAATTGCTGTAACAAAAATTGAGTGCGGGTGCGAATCAATGGCTGGCACTTTTCCATAAGGACGCGTACGAATCAATGACCACAAACCAGACGCAACTAAATTGTCTTTAATTTGTTGTGCTGAGATATTTTCGAGTTCAGCAGTATCGTATTTAGCAAAAGTGACTTCATCTTTGCCGCTGATTTCGATGACAACTGATTGCAACACACGTTTGTCGCCACGGTTAATGGCTTTGACAACGCCTGATGCAGGTGAA
>DALYHZ010000363.1:0-1490 GCA_031970635.1 Methylococcaceae bacterium
TTCATGTGATACTAAAAGAAGGTAGAATTGCGAATTTAGAAGTCGGAATGCGGTTGCAAGGTGTGGTCACGAATGTGGCGAATTTTGGCGCATTCGTTGATGTTGGCGTGCATCAAGATGGGTTGGTGCATATTTCGCAACTTGCCGATACGTTTGTAAAAGACCCGCGCGAAGTGGTCAAAACAGGCGATGTTGTAACAGTTACCGTTACTGAAGTGGATGCGCCACGCAAACGCATTGCCTTGACCATGAAAAGTACAATTGAGCCAAACGAAATGAAACGTGAACCACGCACGCTCAAAGTAAAACCGCAAGCTCCTGTGCAAAATAATTCAATGGCGAATGCGTTTAAAAAGGCTTTAAACAAATAACGAAAAAGGGGTTACAGGAATGCGTATATTTTCATTGCTTAAACATAAAATAAAAACCACGCTTTTTCTCGTGATAACCGTTTGGTCATCGCTTAGCCATGCAGATTGGTATCATCCGAATAGTGATACCTCCGCACAAATACAATTAAAAGACAAAATTAACCTGACCTATCATGCGGATTTGTATGATGTTGATTTATTCGACACATCCAAAGAACTCATTCAGGAAATGAAAGATTCTGGTAAACATGTCGTGTGCTATTTTTCGGCAGGATCATACGAAAACTGGCGACAAGACAAAAAAAAGTTCTTAAAAAAAGAGGTAGGCAAAGCACTAGATGGCTGGGAGGGTGAATGGTGGATAGACATACGCTCGGCTAATGTTAAAAAAATTATGCAAGCACGGCTTAATCTTGCTGTTCAAAAGGGTTGTGAAGGTGTTGACCCTGATAATGTGGACGGTTATTCCAATTCAACGGGTTTTTATTTGAAACCCCAAGATCAACTTTCCTATAACAGTTTCCTTGCAAAAGAGGCGCACAAACGTGGTCTTTCTATTGGATTAAAAAATGATTTGCTGCAAATTGTCGATTTAGTCAAAAACTTCGACTTTAGCATCAATGAACAGTGTCACCAATTCGACGAGTGCAATTATCTGCAACCTTTCATTGATGCCAAAAAACCTGTATTCAATTTAGAATACAACATCAAAGATTCTACAGAACAAGCAAGTATTTGTGCCAATTCACGAAAACATAATATACGCACTTTGATTATGCCAGAATTCCTAGATGGTTCATTTCGAATAAGTTGCGATGACTGATGGGACTGTTTAGATAAATCGCCGCATTCGTTGCTAACGCATGAAAAAGCACAGATGTTGATGCCGGACTTACCGGTACATTTAGCCGAATATAATGCAATTCACGTTAGCAACAGGTTTTTGCGTGAGTCAAACGTTACGCAATTGGAATGGTCACAAGTTGAACAGCAAGCCGTCCAAAAACAACAGCTCGAATGGTGGCGCGATAGGTTGGGCGTTTATGTTTTGGCTGATATTACCTCTGCCCTGCTCGTTGAATGCCGTGATGAATTACTGGCAGGTCAAACTATCCGTAA
>DALYHZ010000364.1:0-1484 GCA_031970635.1 Methylococcaceae bacterium
TATTAAATCAACACAGCGGACAAAATGATAATTATCAACTTGCCGCATCTGCTTAAAAAGGTGAAAACATGAAAGGCGACAGCAAAGTTATCGAGTATTTGAATAAGGCATTAGAAAACGAATTGACGGCAATCAATCAGTATTTTTTACACGCGCGAATGTATAAAAATTGGGGCTTTTCAAAACTCAACGAAAAGGAATATCACGAATCAATTGATGAGATGAAACACGCTGACCAATTGATTGAACGTATTTTATTTTTGGAAGGTCTGCCAAATCTGCAAAATATCGGCAAAATCTTAATCGGTGAACATCCGCAAGAAATGCTTGAATGTGATTTAAAATTGGAAAATATCGCTGTGCCGCTTTTGCGTGAAGCGATTGTGTATTGTGAAAGCGTGAAAGATTTTGTGTCGCGAGAATTATTTGAACACATTTTAGAAAGCGAAGAAGAACACATTGATTGGCTTGAAACGCAACTTGAATTGATTGAAAAAATTGGCATCCAAAATTATTTACAATCCCAAATGTAATTTTAGTCAACTTAACTAAAATATTTAGGGCTGGCTAACCAGCCCTTTTTTATTTCATTTTATTTGAAAAATTGATATGTTATATTGTAACAAAAGTTACTTTATAACATATCAATATGAATACATTATCCGCAACTCACAACCATAAAAATTGTATCGCCACCGCATTAAATAACGCTACGCAACTTTGCTCAGAACGTGGTGTGCAACTCACGCCAATTCGTCAGCAAGTTTTAGAATTGATTTGGGAAAATCATCACGCGGTTAAAGCCTACGATTTACTGGAACGTTTAAAACCGCTACAAAGTGCGGCAAAACCTGCCACGGTTTATCGTGCCTTAGATTTTTTGATGGAACAGGGATTTATTCATCGCGTTGAAAGTTTAAATGCGTTTATTGGTTGCACCGATTTACGCACAGTTCATAAACAACTGCTTTTGATTTGTAAGCAATGCCAAGAAGTTGAAGAACGTCCGGCAAATGCGGTAATGCAAAGTCTTGAACAAGAACTGCAAGATGCAGGTTTTACCGCCCATCATCAAGCCATTGAAATTCACGGGATTTGCGCGGATTGCAATCAAAATAACGCGGAGGTTTCAGCGTGAAATGGATTCCAATTACCACGCTGTTTTTAATTTCAACGTTGCCCGTTTCAGCAGAAGAAATAGAAAAATTAGACGACATGACCATTAACGCGGTGTCAGTTCCAACAGGGGAAACGGAAAATACACACCTTCTAACCGGCGATGAATTACGCAATAAAGTGGGTTCGACATTGGGCGAAACTTTGCAAAACGAACTCGGTGTCAGCAATCAATCTTTTGGTTCGGGCGTGGGAATTCCTGTCATTCGTGGACAATCAAGTTCGCGTGTCAAAGTCATGCAAAACAGTTTAGGCAATAATGATTTATCAACTTTAAGCCCCGATCATGCGACAGGCGTTGACCCGAT
>DALYHZ010000365.1:0-1462 GCA_031970635.1 Methylococcaceae bacterium
ACAAAATCAGAATCGCTTGCCGTACCAACCTTAAACGATTTCAAAGCCTTGCTTGAAGCGAATGATAAAGAAGCCTCAACAACGATGGCATTTGTACGTTTGCTCAATATTTTGGTGAAAGATAAAAATATCGGTAAACGTGTTGTGCCAATCGTTCCAGATGAATCACGCACGTTTGGTATGGAAGGCATGTTCCGTCAACTCGGCATTTGGTCACAAGTCGGACAGCTTTACACACCTCAAGATGCTGACCAATTGATGTTCTACAAAGAAGACAAACATGGTCAGGTTTTACAAGAAGGCATTAACGAAGCAGGCGGTTTAGCCGATTGGATTGCGGCTGGCACAGCGTATTCCACACACAATACGCCAATGATTCCTTTCTACATTTTCTATTCAATGTTTGGATTCCAACGCGTTGCCGATTTGATTTGGGCAGCAGCAGACCAACGTACACGCGGTTTCTTACTTGGTGGTACAGCAGGTCGTACAACGTTGAATGGCGAAGGTTTGCAACATGAAGACGGTCATAGTCATTTGATGTCGGCAACTGTTCCGAATTGTATTTCTTACGACCCAACTTATGCCTATGAATTAGCAGTCATTATTCAAGACGGTTTGCGTCGTATGTACGATGAGCAGGAAGACATTTTCTATTACATCACCGTGATGAACGACAATTACACGCACCCTGCAATGCCTCAAGGTATCGAACAAGACATTCTGAAAGGCATGTATTCGTTCAAACAAGGCGAGCAAAATGCGAAATTACGCGTGAATTTATTGGGTTCAGGTGCAATTTTCCGCGAAGCCGAAGCCGCCGCAGACTTATTGAAAAATGATTGGGGCGTAGAAGCAGATTTATGGAGTTGCCCAAGTTTCACCGAATTAGCGCGTGATGCACAAACCTGTGAACGTTGGAATCGTTTACATCCAACCGAAACGCCAAAACAATCACACGTTCGCCAATGTTTGCCAGATGCTAACGTACCAGTCATTGCGGCAACGGATTACACTCGCGCATTCGCTGAGCAAATTCGTAGCGAAATCAAAGCCCCTTACACCGTTTTAGGTACAGATGGTTTTGGCCGTTCAGACACCCGCGAAAACTTACGTCGTTTCTTTGAGGTTGACCGTTTTCATATCACAGTTGCCGCACTGAAAAGTTTGGCAGATAACGGACAATTTGATTTAAGCAAAGTTGAAGTTGCGATTGCGAAATATGGCATTGATGCCAACGTTAAAGCCCCTTGGTTGAAATAAGGAAAGGACGAAACCATGAGTACAACATTTGAAATTAAAGTCCCAGACATCGGCAACGTGCATGATGTTGACGTAGTGGCAGTTGAAGTTCAATCCGGTGATGTGGTTGAGATCGATCAAACTTTGATTACACTCGAAACGGATAAAGCGAGTATGGATGTGCCTGCCACGGTGGCGGGAACGGTTCAGCAAGTGCATC
>DALYHZ010000366.1:0-1431 GCA_031970635.1 Methylococcaceae bacterium
TCCCTTGCGAGAAGCTCGTATTGGAATTTCACCTTGTTTTGAATGAATAAAATAATGTCCTAGTTCGTGAGCAACAGTAAATCTATCTCGTAGTGGACCTGTAAACGTAGAAAGATAAATTTCAAAATTATTTTGCCCCCATACTTTGATTGAACCTGATTCACTCACGGCAAGATCTGATGGATTTTGATAGTAAATGTTTCCTCCCAATTTCTTTACAAATCCTGACAAGGGATCTTCGTCCTTATCTTCAAATTGAGTGAGCGAATATTTCAAAGAAATTTTTTCGGCAAACATTTCAATGTCAGCGCGACGAATATTTGTAGGCTTTGCTTCTTGAAGCAAAGCATCATCTCTAGTATTTGACATAGCACGAACGCATTATTATTCTCAATTTTGATTTCAATATGGTGTTTTTTATAAAAAACTCTCAAGTAGAGTTTTATTTTCTGAAATGGAACACTTGTAATGATTTGAAGGGAAAGAATTGTACATAAATGTATCAATTTTGTGTATATAAATAACAAAAAACGCCCACATAAAGAGGGCGTTTTTCAGAGATTTATTCCCACTCAATCGTAGCAGGTGGTTTTCCAGAAATATCGTAAGTGACCCGCGAAATTCCAGCGACTTCGTTAATAATTCGGCGCGAAATCAAATCTAAAAAGTCATACGGTAAATGCGCCCAACGCGCCGTCATAAAATCGATCGTTTCCACGGCACGAATCGCAATCACATAATCATAACGTCGCCCGTCGCCCATTACGCCAACCGATTTCACAGGCAAAAACACCGCAAACGCTTGGCTGACTTTGTCGTACAAATCATTTTTATAAAGTTCTTCGATAAAAATCGCATCGGCTTGACGCAATAAATCGGCATATTCTTTTTTCACTTCGCCCAAAATTCGCACGCCCAAACCAGGTCCTGGGAACGGATGACGATAAACCATATCCGCAGGCAAACCGAGTTCCACACCCAATTTACGCACTTCGTCTTTAAACAATTCACGCAACGGCTCGACTAATTTGAGTTTCATATCTTCAGGCAAACCGCCTACGTTATGATGTGATTTAATCAAATGTGCTTTGCCACTTTTCGCACCCGCCGATTCAATCACGTCAGGATAAATCGTGCCTTGTGCAAGCCATTTTGCGCTGGTGAGTTTTGCCGCTTCTTCGTCAAAAATTTTGATGAACAAATTACCGATAATTTTGCGTTTTTTCTCTGGGTCGTTTTCACCTGCTAACGCGGCTAAATAACGCGCTTCAGCATCAACACGAATCACTTTTACACCTAAATGTTGCGCGAAAATTGCCATCACTTGGTCGCCTTCGTGCAAACGCAATAAACCCGTGTCAACAAACACGCAAGTGAGTTGCGTGCCGATGGCTTTGTGCAATAACGCCGCAACCACCGACGCATCCACAC
>DALYHZ010000367.1:0-1416 GCA_031970635.1 Methylococcaceae bacterium
CATTAAATGGGCGTTGTTATACGGCGTGTTGCTGTGTAATGCGCGAGCAATGGGCGAATTTGGCGCAGTGTCGGTTGTTTCGGGACATATTCGCGGCATCACAAATACGTTACCGCTACACGTTGAAGTCAGTTATAACGAATACGACACCGTGTCAGCCTTTGCCGGTGCATCGATTTTAGCGGCATTAGCCATTGTGACGTTGATTTTAAAAACGTTATTGGAATGGAAACAACAAGCTGATCGCGCCAATGTCTAATTTTTTATGAGATATATTTTATGAGCATCGTACTTTCAAACATTAGTAAAAATTTTGGGCAATTTTCGGCATTACATGACATTGAGTTAGTGATTCCCGAAGGTGAATTGGTTGCGCTGTTAGGACCTTCCGGCTGTGGAAAAACCACGCTGTTACGCATTATTGCAGGGCTTGAACAAGCCGATAAAGGGCGCATTCTTTTAAATGGCGATGATAAAACGGATTTGCACGTTAGTCAGCGCGGCATAGGGTTTGTTTTTCAACATTACGCGCTCTTTCGACACATGACAGTATTTGATAATGTGGCGTTTGGTATGCGCGTGAAAGATAAAAAATACCGTCCGCATGAAACGGAAATTGCTAAAAAAACCCACGCCTTGTTAGACCTTGTTCAATTGGATTGGTTACACGACCGTTTTCCTGACCAACTTTCGGGCGGTCAACGTCAACGAATTGCCTTAGCGCGAGCCTTAGCGGTTGAACCTTCCGTTTTATTACTCGACGAACCGTTTGGTGCGTTAGATGCGAGTGTGAGAAAAGATTTACGCCAATGGTTGCGTAATTTGCATCACGAATTAAATGTCACCAGCATTTTTGTCACTCATGACCAAGAAGAGGCGATGGAAGTTGCCAGCCAAGTCGTGGTGTTAAATAAAGGGCGTATTGAGCAACAAGGTTCGCCTTCGGAAATTTACGATTATCCGGCAAATGTATTTGTATCGAAATTTATCTGGCAAACCAACGAATTCCAGTTATCGCATCATTCAGCAAGCTGGTTTGAACATATTGGTTTGCAAGTTGCGGAAGAAAGTAGCCCCAATTGGGTGGCGCATGTTCGTCCACACGATATTGAAATCAGTAAATCAGCAGATGATAACTCGCCGGTAACGTTAAAAGATTGGCAACATTTAGGCGCGTTAATTCGCGTTGAATTAACGAAATATTTGCAAAATGGCAGTTCTAAACTTGTTTATGCTGAAATGCCAAATGAACAATTTAAACGTTTGCAACTCAATCGTGGCGATAAAGTCGATTTACGCATTCGTCACGCACATTGGTTTCATTAAGCCATGAATTTAAGTCAAATTGAATTATTGCGGGTTTTACAAGAAACGAATTTCAGTTTGTCGCAAGCAGCTGAAAAAATGCACATCGTG
>DALYHZ010000368.1:0-1409 GCA_031970635.1 Methylococcaceae bacterium
TCTCAAGCCGGCATGCTATCAAGTGATGGTCATTGCAAAACTTTTGATGCGTCGGCTAACGGTTATGTACGCGGCGAAGGCTGTGGCATGGTGGTGTTAAAGCGTTTAAGCGATGCCCTCGCTGACAAAGATACAATTTTAGCTGTTATTCGCGGTTCAGCGGTCAATCAGGATGGTGCAAGCGGCGGTTTGACTGTGCCAAATGGCATTTCACAACAAGCGGTCATCGAACAAGCCCTCGCCAACGCTAAAGTGTCACCTGATTTAATCAATTATGTCGAAGCGCACGGTACAGGAACGCCGCTTGGCGATCCGATTGAAGTTAATGCGTTGGCAAGCGTTTTCGCTTCGTCACATAACACAGAAAATCCATTATTTATCGGCTCAGTCAAAACCAATATCGGGCATTTGGAATCAGCGGCGGGCATTGCGGGTTTGATTAAATTGGTTTTATCACTGCAAAATCAACAAATTCCAAAACAACTGCATTATCAAACGCCCAATCCGCATATTGATTGGAAAGCGTTACCGATTAAAGTGGTCGACACGCCAATTGCGTGGTTGCGCGGCGAAAAACGACGTTTAGCTGGCGTGAGTGCGTTTGGTTTTAGCGGCACGAATGCACACGTCATTATCGAAGAAAGTCCCTCTGTTCCAGAAAATCATGCACCGGTTGAAGCGTGTTATTTATTGCCCATTTCGGCAAAAACGGAGGAGGCTTTAAAAGCACTGCAACAGCGTTATTTAGATTATTTTCTGACGCATCCTACGTTAGATTATGCGCGTATTTGTTACACTGCCGCGCTTGGTCGGCAACATTTTCAGTATCGTTCTATTCTTTCAGCCACGACGATTTCACAAGCCATTCAACAACTTCAAGCGTTATTAAATGGCGAAACGACTAGCGTCACGACAAACAGTATTGAATCGCGCTATTTGGCTGGCGAAAAAATAGATTGGGCAGACATTTATCATCATCAAAAACTGCCTAAAATCACGTTGCCAACTTACCCGTTTCAACGTCAACGTTATTGGATTTCGACAACAAAATCTGACACAAAAACGTTAGATTCAGGGCATCCTTTGTTGGGGGCAAAAATTCCATCCGCGTTAAAAACGGTGCAGTTTCAAACCTTGCTCACCCCAGAAAAACCGGCGTGGTTAGCCGATCATCGTTTGCCGCCACATGTGGTTTTTCCGGCGACGGGTTATATCGAATTAGCATTAGCGGCGGGACAGCATTTGCTTCGCACCGACCGTCTCGAAATTCAACAATTTGACATTCACCAAGCACTTATTGTCGAGGCAAAAACGTGGGTGCAACTGATTTTAGAACCTGTCGAAAATGGTTATAAATTCACGATTTTTAGTTGCCCTGAAAATTTGTTAGATGAAAATTGGACACATCA
>DALYHZ010000369.1:0-1376 GCA_031970635.1 Methylococcaceae bacterium
GGAGGCGCGTTATGCGTATGCACATTATTGGTGTGGCGACGACGTTTATGTCCGGGCTTGCTTTGTTGGCACGACAAGAAGGACATGAGGTAATCGGTTCGGATAGCTGTATTATTCCGCCAATTCGTAAACAATTAGAAGCGGCAGGTGTGCAATTGATAGAAGGTTTTAGCGCAAGTAATTTGGACTATAAACCGGATCTCGTCATTATTGGCAATGAACTTTTTCCTGATAACGAAGAATTACTTGCGGCACGCAAACGTTCTATGCCTTATATTTCAGGCGTGTTATGGCTGGAAGAATATGTGCTATACGATAAATGGAAAATAAGTGCGCCGTCTCATTATTCAAAAGCCATGCCCTCTGGAGGTTTCGATTCGAAAGAGGAAACGTCTGCTAATAAACCAGCGGTCAAAAAAACGGCTCCAAGACCACGACCAGAACCCGGAAAACTCAATCAACGGATAGTACGTTAATTTTATGCGTATTCATATTTTAGGTATTTGCGGTACATTCATGGCTGGGCTAGCCGTTCTAGCAAAACAATTAGGACATGAAGTTAGTGGCTCAGATCAAAACGTTTACCCCCCGATGAGCGATCAACTGCTCGCACAGGGTATTACACTTAAAGAAGGTTATTGCGCTGAAAATTTAACGCCTCGACCGGATTTGGTCATCGTTGGCAATGCGTTATCGCGGGGAAATCCCGAAGTGGAAGCCGTTTTAAACCAAGGATTACGTTATACCAGCGGCGCACAATGGTTATCGGAACATGTACTGCAAGATAAATGGGTGTTAGCAGTTGCTGGAACGCATGGTAAAACCACGACGAGCAGCATGTTAGCGTGGATATTAGAGAAACAGGGGTTTAATCCCAATTTTTTGATTGGTGGTATTCCACTCAATTTTGGTATTTCAGCACGATTAACAGATTCTAATTTTTTTATTATCGAAGCGGATGAATACGATGCCGCCTTTTTTGATAAACGTTCAAAGTTTGTGCATTACCGTCCACGTACGGCGATTTTAAATAATTTAGAATATGACCACGCCGATATTTTTCCCGATTTAGCCGCGATTCAAAAACAGTTCCATCATTTTGTGCGTACAATGCCTAGCGAAGGCTTATTGATTGTGCCTGAAGGGGATATGGCACTGGAAGAAACATTGGCATTGGGTTGTTGGACACCTGTGACTTATACCAGTATTTTAGGTGAGGGCAGCTGGAATGCGGATTTGTTGACCAGTGATGGTAGCCGTTTTGCGGTATATTTTGGCGTGCATCATCAAGGGGAAGTGCATTGGAATTTAACTGGTGAACATAATGTGCGAAATGCGTTAGCCGCGATGGCGGCAGCACATCACGTTGGCGTTTT
>DALYHZ010000370.1:0-1373 GCA_031970635.1 Methylococcaceae bacterium
AAAAAATCTTCAGCAACGACGCACACAAAGAAATTTTGCAAGAATTTCTCAACGAAATTTTAATTTTAGAATCGCCGATTGCCAGCCTTGAAATTTTAAATCCCTATCAGGTGCCAAAACTTTACGACATGAATGTCACCAGTTTGGACATCAAAGCAAAAGACCAACTCGAACGTGAATTTATTATTGAAATGCAAGTCGCACGCGAAGAGTGGTTTATGCAACGTGCGTTGTATTACAGCGCGAAATCGTATGGGCAACAGCTTAGAATTAGCGGGAATTATGAGGAATTACATCCCGTTATTTTTTTGGGAATTTTGAATTTTAATGCTTTTGAACATGACCGATATTTTACTCGTCACGCGATTTTAGACGTTGAAAGTCATGAATGGCAGTTAAGAGATTTGGAATTTAATTTCATCGAATTGCCCAAATTTCAAAAGTCTGAAAATGAACTTAAAACCGCCGCTGAAAAATGGATTTATTTTTTAAAACAAGCCAAAAATTTAGACCATGTTCCAGAAAATACGGATTTTTTAAGTTTGCAAACGGCTTATCAAATCGCAGAACAACATCAATGGTCGCGTGATGAATTAGAACTTTACGACGCGCAAGAAAAAGAAGCTCATCGACAACGTAATGTGTTTGAAACGGCAAAACGTGAAGGTCTTGAGCAAGGCTTAGAGCAAGGACGCGCAGAAGGTCTTGAACTGGGAAAACAAGAGGGAATTGAACAAGGCAAAATAGACGTCGCAAAAAAACTACTTGCCACAATGGATGACGTGCAAATCGCCGAATTAACAGGGCTTGCCATTCAAACCGTAACGCAATTACGCAACGATTAAACCAACTTATGAAATTAAAAACGCTCGCCTTTTGTTTTCTATTTTTATCCGCCTGTGATTCGCAACTGAATAACCCTTATCCCAAAGCTGATACAGCGCAAACGGTTTTATACGAAACATTTGCCGAACGTCCGAAACATTTAGACCCAGTTGCTGCTTACAGCGCGAATGAATTTTCCCTTATCGGGCAAATTTACGAACCACCACTGCAATATCATTATTTAAAACGCCCTTACGAACTGATTCCATTAACAGCAATGCAAATGCCGACGGTGCATTATTTGAACGAAAAAGGTGAAATTTTAACGAATCCAAAAGATAGCGAAATCGCCTTCACCGATTACATCATCGGCATCAAACCAAACATCAATTATCAACCACACCCAGCTTTTGCAAAAGATTCGGCTGGTGCGTACGTTTATCACGCGCTAACAGAAAAACAAATTGCCGCCGTGAATAAAATCAGCGATTTCACACAAACTGGCACACGCGAACTCACCTCCGACGATTACGTTAATCAAATCAAAC
>DALYHZ010000371.1:0-1358 GCA_031970635.1 Methylococcaceae bacterium
ATTCAAAGCGACGGATTTAAAAGGGTTTGGTTGCGACGAACTGACGACCGCAATTGCGGCGGCAGGGGCGTTGTTGCAATACATTAAAGACACACAACAAAGCGCGTTGCCGCATATTCAAGGGATTCGCGTTGAAACCAGCGATGATTGCATTCAAATCGATGCCGCAAGTCGACGAAATTTGGAAATCGACACCCATCCGTCTGGCGAAATGAAATACACGCTTTTCGGCGTTCTCGACAGCACGATTACGGCGATGGGCAGTCGTTGTTTGCGTCGCTGGCTGAATCGTCCGCTTAGAAATCAATCGATTCTGAAACACCGTTATGCGTGCGTGGCGAGTTTGCTGCATTCGCGCGATTATCAAAACGTGCAAAGTCAATTACGCCAAATCGGTGATATTGAACGAATCAGCTCGCGCGTGGCGTTGAAATCGGCACGACCACGCGATTTAATTACATTGCGCGACAGTTTGACTGCTTTGCCGCAACTGCAACGGTTTTTGTCAAAACACGATAATCCGCAACTGCAACACATTCTTCAACAAATCAGCATTCCGCCAGACACCGCCGAATTATTGCATCGTGCGATTTTCGATAATCCACCTGTTTTAATTCGAGACGGTGGCGTAATTGTAGGTGGTTACAACGTTGAATTGGATGAATTACGCGATTTAAGTCAAAACGCTGACCAGTTTTTAATCGACATGGAACAACGCGAACGCCTTGCAACAGGCATTAGCACGCTCAAAGTTAATTACAATCGCATTCACGGTTATTACATTGAAATTTCACACGTTCATGGCGACAAAATCCCCGCGCATTATCGACGCAAACAAACGTTGAAAGGCGCAGAGCGTTATATCACTGACGAGTTAAAACAGTTTGAAGATAAAGTTCTTAGCGCACGCGAAAAAGCCTTATCGTTTGAGAAATTTTTGTATGACCAATTGCTTGAAATCATTGCGTTGTCGCTTCCTGAATTGCAGCGTTGCGCGAGTGGGTTGGCAGAATTAGACGTTTTAAGTGCGTTTGCCGAACGCGCTGAAAAACTGAATTTGTCACAACCCACGTTGAGCGAAAAAACAGGCATTCATATCGAAGCGGGACGGCATTTAGTGGTTGAAAGCGTTTCAAATGCGCCATTTGTGCCGAATGATTTAGCGTTATCAACACAACGTCGAATGCTCATGATTACAGGACCCAATGCAGGCGGGAAATCGACATTTATGCGTCAAACGGCGTTAATGGTGTTGCTCGCGCATATTGGTTGCTACGTTCCAGCAAAAAATTTCGTTTGCGGCGATATTGATAAAATTTTCACCCGCATTGGTGCGTCGGATGATTTGAGTAGTGGAC
>DALYHZ010000372.1:0-1356 GCA_031970635.1 Methylococcaceae bacterium
CGTCCGGCTCGGCGAAAAATCTAACTTCTGGCAGATGGGCGACACGGGCCCGTGCGGTCCCTGCTCGGAAATCTTTTACGACCACGGCGCACACATCGCAGGTGGCCCTCCCGGCAGTCCAGACGAAGACGGCGACCGTTATATTGAAATTTGGAACTTGGTTTTCATGCAATATGACCGCAGCGCGGATGGCACATTAACACCATTGCCAAAACCGTCGGTTGATACAGGCATGGGTTTAGAGCGTATTTCTGCCGTGATGCAAAATGTGCATAACAATTACGACATTGATTTGTTCCAAAACTTACTTAAAGCCGCCGCGTCTGTCACAAATACGACAGATTTAACAAACAGTTCGTTGCGCGTGATTGCTGACCATATTCGTTCTTGCGCGTTTATGATTGTTGATGGCGTGATGCCTTCAAACGAAGGGCGTGGTTATGTGTTGCGCCGCATTATTCGTCGTGCGATTCGTCACGGTTATCGTTTGGGCGTAAATGAAATTTTCTTCCACAAATTAGTCGCACCACTTGCTCAAGAAATGGGCGATGCTTTCCCAGAATTACGCAAAGAACTCGAACAAGTCGAAAAAGTCTTAGAACGCGAAGAAAAACGTTTTGCTGAAACGCTTGGTCAAGGCATGAAAATTTTGGAAGCGTGTGTAGCGAAAATGGCAGGCACGGTGATTGAAGGCGAAACCGTTTTCCAACTTTACGACACTTACGGTTTCCCAGTCGATTTAACCGCCGATTTTGCGCGGGAACATAATTTAACTGTTGATTACGATGGCTTTGAAAAAGCAATGGAAGCGCAACGAGACAGAGCGCGTTCTGCAAGCCATTTCGGTACGGATGCTCATAAAAATATCGAACTCGATTCACAAACCGAATTCACAGGTTATGAATTATTAGACGACACCGCGCAAATCGTGGCGTTATTCAAAGGCGGTGAAGCGGTTGAACAATTAAACGCAGGCGAAGAAGGCGTTGTTGTTTTAGATAAAACTCCTTTTTACGGTGAATCAGGCGGACAAGTTGGCGATAGCGGCACAATTAGCGTAAATGGCGCGACCTTTGACGTTGCCGACACCCAAAAACAAGCAGGCAGTTTATTTTTACATCAAGGCAAAATCAGTGCTGGCACGTTGAAAGTTGGACAAAACGTGAAAGCGACCGTTGATATGGCAAAACGCAAAGCGACCGAATTAAACCATTCGGCAACGCATTTATTACATGCCGCGTTGCGTCAGACTTTGGGCGAACACGTCGCGCAAAAAGGCTCGCTCGTGAATCCTGAGCGGTTACGTTTTGACTTTTCGCATTTTGAACCGTTGACCGCTGACGAAATCGCCACGAT
>DALYHZ010000373.1:0-1345 GCA_031970635.1 Methylococcaceae bacterium
GCAAAGTAGTTTCTGATTTCACGCTGATTGCTCCACTGGTACGTCATAGCCATGCGATTGAAGCCATGCTTTGCGCTCGTTCCACTTGATGTACGCCCAACCCGCTTTGTAACCGCGTAATCTGCCTAATTCGATAAAGTCATCGAGGTTTTTGCATTTGCCCATTTCAATTTGCCTAATTCGTTTGGCTCGCATTTGCGCCACAATCGACGGAGTGAGTTCGACCATATCAACATCAGTCTGTTTTACTTTTCGCGTCTTAACGGGCGTTTTAAAGCCACATTCTGGGCATTCGTCAGGATGGTCTACTTTCGAGTATGCGGCAAAGCATTCAGGGCAAACATGAACAGCGGGCGGCTTGTCGTCTTTGTCACGTTTCTTTTTGCCGTCGAGTGTCCATTCGCGTGGTTCGTCAATGAACCCGTGTGCATAGATTAAGCCGGCACAGTCGAGGATGATGCAATCGCTTTTACTTTCGTGTGGTCGCATCACCCGCCCAACGGATTGCAGGTAAATCGTGAGTGACTTGGTAGGTCGCGCCAATATGCAACAGCTCGCAGCGGGAACGTCTAAGCCTTCAATGAACAGTCCGCAGTTGGATAGCACGGTGAATTGTCCGTCGCGCCACGCTTGCAACGTTTTGTCTCGTTGTTTGGCAGGTGTGGTCGCATCAAGGTGTTTTGCAGAAATTCCAGCATGCTGGAATTCTGCCACGATGTTTTTTGAATGTTGAACGGATGACGCGAAAACAATGGTTTTTCTAAATTCGCCGTCACCGGCGATTTTGTCATTGTTGCCAATTGGCAACTTAGCCGCGTTATGCCAATGCTTCACAATATCAGCGGTGATTTGTTTTTTGTCCATGAGTTTAGCGGTTTGGCTTGCGTCATAATCGCCCTTGACCGTTTTCACGCCTTTCATGTCGGGAACAAATGGCGCGAATACACGCGGCTTGACTAAGTGACCATCATCAATCAACTGTGCAATGGGTACCACGCTCACAATGTGCTGGTAAATTTCGCCTAAACCTTTGCCGTCTAATCGTGTCGGTGTAGCAGTTAAGCCAATAATCACCGCGCCATCGTAGTGTGCAATGATTTTTTTGAATGACGCACTACAGGCTAAATGCGTTTCGTCGATGATGACTAAATCGGCTTTGGGCTTATCACGACGGGTTAAGGTTTGAATCGATGCCACTTGCACGGCATGGTTATTTACCCGTCCGTGACTTGCCATAATCACACCGTGTTCAATTCCAAACGCATCTAAATTGCCCGATGTTTGCGTGATGATTTCCTTGCGGTGAGCGATGAACAGGACAGTTTTGTTTTTACGGGTGGCGCGT
>DALYHZ010000374.1:0-1327 GCA_031970635.1 Methylococcaceae bacterium
CAACGCTCGAGATGATTAACGAACGTTTTGCGCGATTGTTGAGGGTGTCGATATTCCAATTCATTCGTCGTTCTGCGGAGATTTATATCTCAGGAATTCAAATTAAAAAGTTTTCTGAATTCACGCAAGGCTTACTTGTTCCAACCAGTTTAACCGTGATTCGAGTTAACCCATTACGTGGTAAAGCGTTGATTATCATGGAACCAAGTTTGATTTTCACAGCGGTTGATAACTTTTTTGGCGGCGGTGGTTTTTTTGAAAATGCGCCCTCAGAAGGTAAAGAATTTACGCTGACAGAAATGCGTATTGTCATGATTATCGTCGAATTGATTTTTAAAGATCAAAAAGAGGCGTGGAAACCGGTACTCAATTTGGATTTTGAATATTTAAGTTCGGAAATCAACCCGCGTTTTGCCAATATTATTGAACCGACAGAATTGATTGTGGTCTCTACCTTTCACGTTGATTTAGAAGGTGGCGGTGGTGATATTCACATCGCTTTACCTTACACGATGCTTGAGCCAATTCGAGATTTGCTCGATGTTATCAATAATAGCAGTGATGATGTAGACGAAAATTGGTATGACTCGCTTTATCGCGAAGTCTTGAGAGTCAATATTCCAATTAACAGTATGTTGGTTGAGAAAAATATGTCGATTCGCAGTGTATTAGAGTTGAAAAAAGGTGATGTGATTCCAATTGATTTGCCTGACATCGTTTCTTTGAATGCTGCCAATGTGCCGATATTTAACGGTAAAGTCGGAATTTCGGATGGTAACTACGCCATTCAAATTACAGAACGTGTTGTCAACTAGGTTTCAAAAATTTAACCCTTAACAAAAATGGAGGCATAGCATGAGCCAGCAAGACGATGACATTGAAACAATGTCTTTTAAAGAATTCGAAGATCAAGAAGCCAACGAGCATAATGTCCCAAATCCTGAAGAAGTCAATTTGGATGTCATTTTAGACGTTCCTGTTGTGATTTCGATGGAAATTGGGCGCACTAATATTAGTATTCGTAATTTACTACAACTCAATCAAGGTTCTGTGGTGGAATTGGAACGTTTTGCAGGTGAAGCATTAGACGTTTTGGTTAATGGGATGTTGATTGCACATGGCGAAGTTGTGGTCATTAATGACAAATTTGGTATTCGTTTAACAGACGTGATTAGTCCGTCTGAACGTGTCAAACGTTTGGCATAATGCGACAAAACGAAATTATTTCCAGTGCCGATTTTGCAGGTTGGGCATTTGGATTACTGATTGTTTTAGCGATTTTTGCGATATGTGTTTGGGCAATTAAGCAATTGCAACGACAACAGTT
>DALYHZ010000375.1:0-1322 GCA_031970635.1 Methylococcaceae bacterium
GCATCAATTCACTCAAATCGGTCAATACAGTTTTTCAGCAATGGGTAGCGCGATTACGCAAGATATTCCGCCGTTTGTGATGGTAGGTGGTCGTCCAACTCGTCCGCACGGTATCAATTCTGTTGGTATGGAACGCAACGGCATTTCGGCTGAAGATATTCGCCTGATTCGCAAAGCCTATAAAATGATTTATAAAATGAATTTGCGGCTTGAAGATGCGATTGAACAAATGGAAGATTTAGCCGGTGACAGTAAAGAGTTGTCGAACATGGTGAATTTTCTTCGCAACGTCACACGCGGGATTTTGCGTTAAACGATGCAGATTGCAGGCGTTGATGAGGCAGGGCGCGGTTGTTTAGCTGGCAATGTGTTTGCCGCCGCTGTGATTTTAAATCCCGATTTCCCCATTCTCGGTTTAGCCGATTCTAAAGCGTTAAGCGCGAAAAAACGCGAATTCCTTTCAGAACAAATCAAAGAAAAAGCTCTCAGTTGGTCAATTGCTCAAGCCAGCGTCGAAGAAATCGACGACATTAACATTTTGCAAGCGACGCTTTTAGCGATGCGCCGCGCTGTTGAAGGTTTAAGTGTCAAACCTAACGAAGTGTTAATTGATGGCAATCAACTTCCTAAACTCGACATTCCCGCACGCACCATTATTCAAGGTGACAAGACGGTGCAAGAAATCAGTGCCGCATCCATTTTAGCCAAAGTAGCGCGTGATGAATCGATGAAAAAAGCCGCTGAAATTTATCCGCAATTTGCTTTTGCAAAACATAAAGGTTATGGCACTAAAGACCATTGTCGTGAAATTGAGCAATTCGGCATTTTAGACATTCACCGAAAATCATTTAATCCCGTCAAAACCATGCTCTTGCAACAACAATGAAACGTATCGTTTTAGGCATTGAATACGATGGCAGTGGTTTTTATGGGTGGCAATGGCAAGTCCAACACCGCAATATTCAAGACACATTGCAACAAGCCTTGACTAAAATTGCTCACCATCCGATTACAGTGCAATGTGCAGGGAGAACTGACACAGGCGTTCATGCAACTGAACAAATAGTGCATTTTGACACATCAGCGATTCGTACTTTAGAAGCGTGGCATCGTGGCACAAATACGCATTTGCCACCTGATGTGCGGGTGATTTGGGCGCAAGAAGCAGTGAGTGATTTTCATGCACGTTATAGCGCGATTGCCCGTTTTTATCGTTACGTCATTTTGAATCGTGCGACACCGTCCGCGTTATTTCATGGACAAACAACATGGTGTCCAAATCCACTTGATGCAAAAAAAATGCACGAAGCCGCACAAAGTTT
>DALYHZ010000376.1:0-1317 GCA_031970635.1 Methylococcaceae bacterium
ACCAACACCAACACCAACACCAACACCAACACCAACACCAACACCAACACCAACAGTACCAACTCCATTACCTCCAGTTAAACCAGTAACAACTGTTTCAAATACGCCTAATAACAATATAGGTCAGAAATTAGTGGGTACATATAAATCTGAAAATCTTGTCGGTAGCGATGGAAATGACACGATAATTGGTGGGTTAGGTTTCGATACCTTAACAGGCGGGAAAGGCGCAGATAAATTTGTTTTTAACAGTATCAAAGATGCGCCGATTGCACATTCTAAGATTGAAACCATTACAGATTTTTCACACGATGACGGCGATAAAATCGACCTTTCTGGGATTGATGCAAATACAAGTATCGCAAAAGACCAAGCCTTTTCAGCACCTGTTATTGGCTCAGAGTTTTCGGGAACATTTACCAAAGCGGGACAGTTATTTTTTGATACAACTGACCAGATTTTGTATGGTTGTGTGAATAACGATGGTGTGGCAAGTTTTGCAATTCAACTTAGCGGTGTGACAAATTTGGTTGCGAGTGATTTTATCCTATGATTTGACAATCCCCAGCGTGCGGGTTTAACAAAAAGGCAGATTAAAAACCTGCCTTTTTTATTGTAGCCTGCCGATAGATTACAGTTTATTATTGTAGTTTATCGACACTCTACAATAATAAATAATATGAAAAGACTAACAAAAAACCGAATCGACATCATGCGTTGCTTAACCGAAGGGCATTATGATTGTGGACTACCGCCTTATTCAGTAAGTGACATTCACTATATGCTTTATTTCTACGAATTTGATAGCGATGGCGTAGGAAAAATGGCAGATATAAGCAAAGAACGAAAAAAAACACAATGCAATCAAATTCGCAGAACTCTTGAAGAACTCGCAATGGAAGGTGTTGTTGTAATGAGCAGAGAATTAAATGATATTCACAGCGACTTATTACCTTATTGGGAAAAGAAATATCAAATTGCTGAAATGGTTGAAGCGAATTACCTTGAACAAGAAATTAAAGATATAGAATTCAGAATTTCACGCATCAATGGCGTTCAAATGTTTGGATCGGTTTTTGATGCACGCGGACTAACCGAAGCCGATAAAAAAGAATTAACTACCAAAGTAAAACGCCTGATTCAAAAAACACACCCCGATAAAGTTAGCGGCAAAGACCACCATTTTAGAGCGATGAAAAAATGCCTTGATACGTTGCGTGAAACGCCTGTTAAAAAGTAGTTTATCGGAACGCTACAATAAGAAAGTTTGACAACACCCCTGTATCGTCTTAGGATACGCCCGTGAGCGTCGAAACT
>DALYHZ010000377.1:0-1303 GCA_031970635.1 Methylococcaceae bacterium
GGTTTTGCAAAGATTTCCGGACCTTGTATTTCACCGGTTAGAAACCGTTGATAACCTGCATACGCAATCATTGCGCCGTTATCCGTACAAAATTCCAAACGTGGAAAAAAGACTTTGCCATCTTCTTTTACGACCATTGCCGTTAATGCCGCGCGAATTTGCGTATTTGCGCTCACGCCACCGGCAACTACTAATGTTTTCAATCCCGTTTGTTGCAAAGCACGGCGACACTTAATCGCCAACGTGTCGGCAACCGCCTCTTGAAACGCCAATGCAATATCTGCTTTGTCTTGTTCAGATTGCTCGCTTTTTTGAAATGTCGTTAACGCAAAGGTTTTCAATCCGCTAAAACTAAAATCTAAACCCGCCCTATCGGTCATTGGGCGCGGAAAATGAAAACGGGCTTGTCCGGATTTTGCTAATTCTGAAAGTTTTACGCCCCCTGGGTAACTCAAACCTAATAATTTTGCCGTTTTATCAAACGCTTCGCCCGCCGCATCGTCTAACGATTCACCCAATAATTCATACTTTCCCACTGCTGTTACTTTCACTAATAACGTGTGTCCGCCTGAAATTAACAGGGCAACAAACGGAAAGGAAGGCGGATTTTCTTCTAACATCGGCGCGAGCAAATGTCCTTCCATGTGATGTACCGCAACGGCTGGAATTTGCCACGCCATCGCCAAACTTTGCGCTGTCGCTGCACCGACTAATAATGCGCCCATCAACCCAGGTCCTGCGGTGTAGGCAATCGCCGTTATATCGGTGGATGTTAAATCACTTTCGCGTAATAGCTGTTTAATCAAGGGAATCAATTTGCGTATATGGTCGCGTGAGGCAAGTTCAGGCACAACGCCGCCGTATTCGCTGTGCATTTCAATTTGGCTATAAAGTAAATGGTGAATTAAACCGCGTTGAGAGTGGTAAATAGCCACGCCGGTTTCGTCGCATGACGTTTCGATGCCTAAAATATACATTGAGTTTTTGAAAATGAGGGAAGTAAAGGTATAATCACGAGTTCTATTTAGGCAGCATATTCGTTGCCGACTCATTTTTATCATCTTAACACAATTGGAATTTTGTAATGCCATCAGTAAAACTTAAAGAAAACGAACCTTTCGACATCGCTATTCGTCGCTTTAAACGCGCTTGTGAAAAAGCAGGTGTTTTAGCAGAAGTGCGTCGTCGTGAAGCGTACGAAAAACCCACAACCGAACGTAAACGTAAAGGCGCAGCAGCGGTTAAACGTCATTTGAAAAAATTGGCGCGTGAGCGTTATGCGTTGAAAAACTTGCGTCGCGGT
>DALYHZ010000378.1:0-1290 GCA_031970635.1 Methylococcaceae bacterium
TAAGTCTAACGTTCGAGGTTCAGTTGTTTCAGCGGTCGATTCGACAATGTGATGTTTTTTATGATGATAAGAACGCCAGCCAGTCAATATGGACATCGCCATAATCAAAAAACTGATTAAAAATAAATGATAGGCTTTCATTTTCTTGTCACCTCAACAGGAATTTTGCCAATCTTTATTTGCCATTCTTTTGGAGCAGTTTGATGAATTGAAATGCCTTCACTATCAACGGCAACAGTCACAGGCATGTCTTCAACCACAAATTCATGAATGGCTTCCATTCCTAAATCAGCAAATGCCAAAATTCTTGATTTTTTTATTGCTTTTGAAACTAAATATGCCGCGCCACCCACTGCAATTAAATAGACGGCTTTATATGCTTTGATTGCTGCAATGGCTGATTCACCACGTTCGGACTTACCAATCATGCCAAGCAAACCGGTTTTTTCAAGTAATGGTGCGGTGAATTTATCCATGCGTGTTGCTGTCGTAGGACCTGCACTGCCGACTACTTCATCACTCACCGCATCAACGGGACCGACGTAATAAATAAATTTATTTTTGAAATCCACGCCGTCAGGTAATGCTTCACCGCGTTCTAACATTTCGCACAAACGTTTATGTGCTGCATCGCGTCCTGTTAAAAGTGTGCCGCTGAGTAATAACGTTTCACCGACTTTCCAATTTTGAATTTCGTCAGGCGTAATGGTGTCTAAATTAACGCGACGTGCTGCGCCAACATTCCAAGTGATTTGCGGATAATCTTCTAAACGTGGTGGTTTAAATTCCGCCACACCGCTACCGTCTAACACAAAATGAACGTGGCGCGTGGCGGCGCAATTTGGAATCATCGCAACCGGTAAATTCGCCGCGTGTGTTGGGTAATCCAAAATTTTTACGTCTAAAACTGTTGTTAAACCACCCAAACCTTGTGCGCCAATCCCTAGCGCATTGACCTTTTCATAAAGTTCTAAACGCAATGCTTCCAAACGATTCGATGCGCCACGTTGTTGCAATTCTTGAATATCAATCGACCCCATGCAGGCTTGTTTGGCGAGCAACATCGCTTTTTCAGCTGTACCGCCAATGCCAATACCTAAAATTCCCGGCGGACACCAACCTGCACCCATCGTCGGAACCGTTTTTAACACCCATTCCACAATATCGTCAGATGGATTTAGCATGGCAAATTTAGCTTTGGCTTCAGAACCACCGCCTTTTGCGGCAATATCAATTTCGACCTTATCGCCCAAAACAAATTCGGTATGAATCACAGCGGGCGTATTGTCT
>DALYHZ010000379.1:0-1238 GCA_031970635.1 Methylococcaceae bacterium
CCGAAGAATTGCGTTATACCGATCGTTTCTTAAAAGCCTATTCAAGTGATGGTCAAGTCCGTTCAATTGTCCCTGTTTGTCGCGATGAAGTGTTAAACGATTATTTAGGTGCATTTTGTTTTAGCGAATACGGTTTGTTTAATTCCCATTCTTCCGCATCGCGTGATTGCTTAGGTGATACGTTGCGGATGAGTATTGCCATGATTGGCTTGGATAAAGTCGATAACGCCCAAATGATTCAATTGGAAAGAACATTCTTAGCGAAATTAGTTCCAGGTTTTCCTGAATCCACAGATGAGCCGAAAAAAGAATGGACAACAGGTGCAATTTATAAAAGTGCGCGTGAAACCGTTGAAGACATTTGGCAAGCCACTTACGACTGGAACGAAATTTTATGGGCTGGTCACATGGTTTATGACCCATTATTCGGTCAGTTTGTACGTCGTGAATTCTTCTTGCGTTTGTCATCATATTTTGGCGACAACTTAACGCCATTCTTTATCAATCAAATGCAGTTGTACCATTCACAAACTAAAGGCATTACGGGCGATATGTTCTTCCATTGCCTCGCCGATGATGTTGAATTTGGGGATTACAACAAACGTATCTTGCGGGCATGGAATGATAAATGGTTGCCCAGAACAGTGAACGCTTTGAAAGATTTTGTGGGGATTTTTGCAAAAATTCCTGAAATCGAAGGCGTAACAAGCAGAGATGCTGTTGAAGCCGCGCTTGAGCGTGTTTTTGATGATTGGAAACGCGATTATGCCGACCCTATCAGCTACAAAGTTGATACCACGGTACTCATTAAAAATATCCTCACGGGTCTTAAATAAGGAAATAACCATGTCTAAAAGTTCAAATTCTTATGGCGCAGGCATCATGGGTAAAACGGGAAAAGCGTTCCACGACGAATATTTTGCCGAAGAAAACCAAGTTGTCCATGAAAGTAATGAAGTTGTATTGGTTTTGAAAAAGTCTGACGAAATCAACGTGATTGTTGATGAATATTTACTCGGTGATCATGCTGATGATAATAAAACCTTAGTAATTGAAGATCGAGCAGGTTATTGGTGGTTAAAAGCGACGGGCAAAATCGAAGTCGATTGCTCAGAAGTTGCCGAATTGTTAGGTAAAAACTTTTCGGTGTATGACTTTTTAGTAGATGTGTCGTCAACGATTGGTCGTGCTTACACCTTGGGCGATACCTTCACCATCACCTCAGAATTGATGGGACT
>DALYHZ010000380.1:0-1184 GCA_031970635.1 Methylococcaceae bacterium
ATAATCGATGCAACAACGCCAGCACCTACTGTGCGCCCGCCTTCACGAATTGCAAAACGCAACCCTTCTTCCATAGCAATAGATGAAATCAATTTCACTTTAACTGAAATATTATCACCAGGCATTACCATTTCAACACCTTCTGGCAATTCTACTGCACCTGTCACATCAGTTGTTCTAAAGTAGAACTGTGGACGATAACCGTTAAAGAATGGTGTATGACGACCACCTTCATCTTTTGACAAGATATAAATTTCAGAGTTGAAATAAGAGTGTGGTTTGATTGTGCCTTTGTGCGCTAAAACTTGACCACGTTCAACGTCATCACGTTTTGTACCACGTAACAACAAGCCCACGTTATCACCTGCTTCACCTTGATCAAGTAATTTACGGAACATTTCAACGCCGGTTACAGTCGTTGTAACAGTTGGACGAATACCAACAATTTCAACCTCTTGACCTACTTTAATGACGCCACGTTCTACACGACCTGTTACTACAGTACCACGACCTGAAATCGAGAACACGTCTTCAATAGGCATTAAGAATGCGCCATCAACTGCACGTTCCGGCAATGGAATATAAGAATCTAATGCTTCAACCAATTTAACAACTGAAGGTGCGCCGATTGGGCTTTCATCACCTTGCAATGCCAATAAGGCAGAACCACGAATGATTGGTGTATCATCGCCTGGGAATTCGTACATATCTAACAATTCACGAATTTCCATTTCAACTAATTCAATCAACTCTTCGTCGTCAACCATATCCGCTTTATTCAAGAAAACAACGATATATGGAACACCAACCTGACGTGATAACAAAATATGTTCACGAGTTTGAGGCATTGGACCATCCGCTGCTGAACAAACCAAAATCGCACCGTCCATTTGCGCCGCACCAGTAATCATGTTTTTTACATAATCCGCGTGACCTGGACAGTCAACGTGTGCGTAGTGGCGTGTATCTGATTCATATTCAACGTGTGACGTTGCGATGGTGATACCACGCGCTCTTTCTTCTGGGGCGTTATCAATTTGGTCAAACGCTTTCACTGCACCACCGTGCAATTTAGCCATAACAGTTGTTAATGCCGCCGTCAAAGTTGTTTTGCCGTGATCAACGTGACCAATTGTACCAACGTTAACATGCGGTTTGCTACGCGAAAATTTTTCTTTAGCCAT
>DALYHZ010000381.1:0-1127 GCA_031970635.1 Methylococcaceae bacterium
ATTTATCGCATTCGCACCGGCACATGACCCTAAAATTGCCGTGGCTGTCGTCGTTGAAAATGGAGGGCATGGTGGTTCAGTAGCAGCACCGATTGCAGGAAAAGTTATCGCGCAATATTTGGAGAGTCTTAATGCAAACTGAAATGCGGCACGAACAATTTGAAAAACATTCCATGCTGGGTAATTTTTTACGCAAATTGCATGTCGATATTCCATTATTTGTAACGTTAATTCTGATTTCAATTTTAAGTTTTGTCATTCTTTACAGCACCGGCGGACAAGATTTTGAAGTGTTAGTTCGCCAAGCCACGCGCGTTTGTTTAGCGTTTGGTTTGATGATTTTGCTCGCGCATATTGAACCGTATCAATTTAAACGCTGGTCAGTCATTTTGTTTAGTTTGGGGATTTTTTTGCTGGTTGCGGTATTGATTTTGGGGGAAATCGGGAAGGGCGCACAACGATGGTTAGAATTAGGCGCGTTTCGTTTTCAACCATCGGAAATGATTAAAATCACCACGCCGATGATGATTGCGTGGTATTTAGCCGAATATTCATTGCCTCCCAAACCAAAGCAATTATTGATTGCGAGTTTGCTTATCATTTTGCCAACGTTGCTCATTGCCAAACAACCGGATTTAGGTACAGCGTTATTGGTAGCAAGTTCGGGCGCGGCGGTACTGTTTTTTTCAGGGCTTTCGTGGTGGTTTATTATTGGTATTGGCGCATTGTTGACAGCATTAACGCCGATTTTGTGGCATTTCATGCACGATTATCAACGCGCTCGCGTATTAACATTTTTAAATCCCGAAGCTGACCCGTTGGGACGCGGCTATCACATTATTCAATCCAAAATCGCCATTGGTTCAGGCGGCGTATACGGCAAAGGCTGGCTAGGCAGCACACAATCGGAATTAGATTTTTTACCTGAAAGTTCGACCGATTTTATTTTTGCGGTATTTGCCGAAGAATTTGGCTTATTTGGTTGCGTAAGTTTGTTGGTGTTGTATTTACTGATTATCAGTCGTTGTTTATTTATCGCCTCGCAAGCCAAAGACACTTACAGCCGCTTGCTTGCAGGCAGTTTAGCCTTTACGTTTTTCGTGTATGTATTTGTCAATATCGGTATG
>DALYHZ010000382.1:0-1111 GCA_031970635.1 Methylococcaceae bacterium
ACTTGCTAATTCGTGCATGCTGGCGGCAGTTTCTTCAAGGCTTGCCGCTTGTTGTTCGACACGATGTGACAAATTATTGTTACCACTTGCCATTTCTTGTGACGAGTTATTGACGAAATTTGCAGTATCCCGAATTTGAACAATAAATTGACTAATCTTAGCAATTGCGTCGTTAATATTATCTTTGCATTCCGCATAAATGCCTTGATAATCCGCATGAATGCTATGTGTCAAATCGCCACCTGCCATTTGTTCGATGACGCGATTGATGTCATTGAACACATTCTCAATAATATCAGTCAGTTCATTGATGTTAATTGACAGTGATTTTGTAAATCCTTCCTTGTTATTTACGTTAATGCGCGCACTTAAATTTCCAAGTTTGATTGAATTCACCAAGGCTTCAATTTCATGCTCAGTTTGTTTTTCTATCGTTCTGTCTTGCCATTCAGCAATAAACCCTATGCGTTCGCCATTTTCTGCAATAACCGGTTTTGCGATGACTTGCATAGTGCGACCGGCTAATTCGAAATGTGTCGTTACAGAATCTTTTAAATTACTCAGCAAGTTACGTTGATATGCTGGATTTTTATGAAAAATATCGATGTTTTCGCCAAGTAATTGATTAGCTTTGAAATTAGGCAATTGTTTTCGTATATCGGTTTCAGCATTTATAAACAAGTTTTTCGCGGCTTGATTGATAAAAATGATTTCAAAATTCGAATTAGCAATTAAAACGCTTGATTGCGCCGTTTCTAAACCACGAATAATTCGTAATGAATCGGCATTCGATTGTTTAATATTCGCCAAATCATTTCCTAATTTAACGCCCGTTGCATAAATCGCACGAAATAAATCGCCAAATTGATCATCGAGTCTTAAATTAAGCGGTTTGCCAAATTTATTTGCATTTAATTGGTAAAGTTTATCGATAGATTCTTCTAAAGAACGTTCGGTGTCTTTAACGACATGTGTGACAATCGTTGCACCAAGCACAGAAAGTGTTGCAACGCCAGCTAACAAGCCATAGTTACCATCGTTAAAGAGGTTTTGCATTAAAAGCATTCGGTGCAAAAAAAAGACTGGAAGAAAAAGTTAGTTTTTTCCATGT
>DALYHZ010000383.1:0-1092 GCA_031970635.1 Methylococcaceae bacterium
CAGATAAGCAATCGATTGGGATGCTGGGCATGCACGGTTCTTATGAAGCCAACATGACCATGCACGAAAGTGATTTAATTTTAGCCATCGGCGCACGTTTTGACGATCGCGTGACGGGAAAATTAGACATGTTCTGCCCTTACGCTAAAATTATTCACGTCGATATTGACCCCGCATCGATTTCTAAAACAGTGAAAGTCGATGTGCCAATCGTGGGCGAAGTGAAATTGGTAATTCGCCAATTGCTCGAAGGATTGAAAGATGCGAAATACAAAATTGATAAAAAAGCATCTGAAACATGGTGGCAACAAATTAACCAATGGCGTAGCGTACAATGTTTAGAGTTTGACCGTAACAGTCGTGCAATTAAACCGCAATTTGTCATTGAGCAGTTATATCAAGTCACAAAAGGTAATGCGTTTGTCACGTCTGACGTGGGTCAACATCAAATGTGGGCGGCGCAATATTATCCGTTTGATAAACCTCGTCGTTGGATAAATTCAGGCGGTTTAGGCACAATGGGGTTTGGTTTACCTGCCGCAATTGGTGTAAAACTCGCGCATCCTAACGCAGACGTAGCGTGTGTGACGGGCGATGCTAGTATTCAAATGTGTATTCAAGAATTATCAACCGCGTTGCAATACAACACGCCTGTTAAAATTATTAACTTAAATAACAGTTATTTAGGTATGGTTCGTCAATGGCAAGAGTTTTCGTATGAAAGCCGTTATTCGCATTCCTATATGGAAACAATTCCCGACTTTGTGAAACTTGCCGAAGCCTACGGACATGTTGGCATTCGTATTGAAGACCCTGAAGATGTGCGTCCTGCGTTAGAAAAAGCCTTTGCGATGAAAGATAGAACCGTATTTTTAGATATTTTGACTGACAGAACCGAAAACGTTTATCCAATGATTGAAGCGGGTAAAGCGCATCACGATATGAAATTGCGTGTTGCAATCGGTACAACGACAGACAGGGAGTTGTCATAATGCGACACATTATTGCGATTTTGATTGAAAATGAAGCAGGCGCGTTGTCGCGCGTTGCGGGTTTATTTTCGGCGCGTGGTTATAACATCGAATCATTAAC
>DALYHZ010000384.1:0-1040 GCA_031970635.1 Methylococcaceae bacterium
AAATTTTCGTGCGTGATTGAAATGGCGGCTTTTACGCTATGACCGTGCAGATGCCGACATTTCCCGCCGTGATTCATCAAGCGATGTCCATAACAAAAATACACTTCTTTGGTAATCGTAAACATGTTTAACCTTTAATCGTTTTAATAGTGGCGGCAATTTCAAATTCGCCAGAAGGTAATGGCGACACGCGTACGATTTCGACAAATGCCGTTAAAGCGGGGGTAATTTCATTTTGAGGCGTGAGGTTAATTTCCATGGCTTTGCCTTCATCAAAGGTTTGCGTTGTGATAAACGATACGCCCGAACCGCTCAACGAAGAGCAACGGGCGGCATGAAATTCGGTTGAATCCACTAATCGGTAACGCATTTCACTGTCGATGCTGATTCGCATGTAAGCGCGTTTTTCGTCATATTGCATTTAATTTTTTCCTGTCTGAAACGTGATTGCTGAAAATTTTACTATAAAATGGCGGTCTAAAATTTTTTACCTTGTCACTTTTGAGAGTTTTACATGAAAAAAGCCATTGTTTTAACCGGCATCACCACCACCGGCACGCCGCATTTAGGTAATTATGTCGGGGCAATTCGTCCAGCCATTAACGCCAGTCAAGACGCGAACGTTTCGCCGTTTTATTTTTTGGCAGATTATCACGCGCTGATTAAATGCCAAGAACCTGAACGAGTACGTCAATCGAGTTTGGAAATTGCGGCAACGTGGTTGGCATTGGGTTTAGATACCGATAACGCGGTGTTTTATCGTCAATCTGACGTGCCGGAAATTTTGGAATTGACGTGGCTTTTAACGTGCGTGACGGCGAAAGGGTTGATGAATCGCTCCCATGCGTACAAAGCGGCGGTGGCTGAAAATGAACAAACAGCAGGAAATGACCCAGACCAAGGCATCACGATGGGACTTTTTAGTTATCCGATTTTGATGGCGGCGGATATTTTAATGTTTAACGCCAATAAAGTACCGGTTGGCAAAGACCAATTACAACATATCGAAATGGCGCGAGATATTGGCGCACGTTTTAATC